>DATEMM010000428.1:0-4742 GCA_035275605.1 Pyrinomonadaceae bacterium | reverse complement strand
GCGACGAGCACGGGCAGGCCCGTGTAATGCTCCGCGTCGTTCGTGCTCTGAATCGTCAGGAGGCGCGGCACCTCGAAGATGGCGGCCAGGCCCAGCCCGGCGAAGAGGCCGAGCATGATTCCCATGATGATGAGCATGGGGCGCTTGGGCGCGACCGGGCGCTCGGGCAAGTTCGCCGAATCGACCACGGCGATTGACTCGCCCTGGCGGCTGGTCGTGATCTCCGAAATCATGTTGCCCTTGCGCTGCTGCTCCAGAAGCGAGTTGTAGCTCTCCTGCTTGGTCTGGTACTCGCGCTCCAGGGCTTCGAGCCCGACCTGCACTTCGGGGATGGAGTTGATGCGCTCGCGGACCGAGGCGATGCTGGCGTTCGTCTCGTCCAGCATCTTCTGCTGGCGGGCGATTTCGCCCTTGACGTATTCGAGGTTGTACTTCACTTCGTTAAGACGCGGGTCAACCAGAATCTCATAGCGCTTGCGCTTCTCCTCGGCCTTCGATTTCCCTTCCTCGATGACCCGCTCCATCTTGGCCCGCACGGAGGCCAGCTCCTGCTCCTTCTTTTGCAGGTCCGGGTTGGCAGGCTTGAGCGTCGTCCTCATGTTCCGCAGCTCGGCCTCCAGGTTCGCCTCGCGCTCCGTGAGCTCCAGGTACTCTGGAGCCTTCTTCGGGTCGTTGCCCTCCTCGATGATGTTGTCGATCTCCTGTTGCCGCTGTTTTTTGAGGTCGCCCTCGCGCTGGCTGAGCGTGTTCTGCTGGTCGCGCAGGCGTCCGATGTCGGCGATGTAGGACTTCTGCTGTTCGAAGAGGCCGGTCAACTGGATGCCGAGCGGCTCCATCCCCGACGGCAGGTGTTGCAGGTTCTGCGACATGAAGTCGAGCCGCTTCTGGGCAACCGAGTCCAGCTCCTCTTTGGCCTGTGCCACTTTCGCCTCGAAGAACTCCCTGGTCGAGCGGGCATCGTTGGTCCCGGCCTTGGTCTGCGCGTCTATGTACTTGCCGGCCAGTTCCGCCGTGACGGCCTGCGTGGTGCGCGGGTCGCGCCCGCGGAACGTGATGTTGAAGCCGTTGGTGATGTCGTTGCGGCTCGTGTTGATCTCGACCTTGATGTCCTTGCGTATCTGGTCGATGACGGACTCCATCGGCTCGCCGCGCAGGCGCTCGGCCTCGTAGAGCCTGTATTTTTCGACGAGCGGCTGGAGCGAGCTGCGGCTGGTGACGAACTGGCCGATGCTGTTGAGGCGGCGCGTCAGCGTGTCCTCGGAGGCGGTCGGAACCAGCGTGTTCGGGATGGTCGGCGGCGTGACGACGATGAGCGTGCTCGATTCGTAGATGTCAGGCAGGCGCAGGACGACCCAGGTGACTGCGGACGCGATGGCGATCATGGGAAGGAGGATCAGCCACTTGCGCTTCCAGATGATGCGGGCGTATTCGCCCGGAGTTCGCTGGCGAAACTGGACACTCATGTTCGGCACTCCTTAACTCGTCTTGTCAGAAAACCCGCCGACGCTTTTCCCCTTCAGCAAATCTCGCCGGGCAAGGGCGAAACTTTTGCCGGAAACTAAAGCGCGCGGTCAGAGGGGCCACTCGGACCCTCTAGCCCTCTCCTATTCCCCAAAGGTTAAGGACGGGCGCGGGCAAACGCGCGGGCCTTACGCAAGGGGGAAGAGGGCGGAAATTTTCAAAGAGGCCGGGGCGGATGGCCATGACAATCCGCCCGGCGCATTTAAACACTAAAGCGTCGCGAGAGTTTTGCGCGCCTCTTCGCCGTCGGCGAAATTCTGCTGCTTCTCGCCCAGGCGCAGCGCCTCTTCCAACTCGCGGCGCGCGGCAGCCTTGTTCCCCATCCCCGCGAGCGCCATCCCTAAGTGAAAGCGGTAGGCGGCGCTGTCGCCAGCCTTGGCGACGACCTTCTGCAACTGCTCGACGGCTGGCCCGTGCAGGCCCTTCTTGTAATAGACCCAGCCGAGGGTGTCCACGAAGCCTGGCACGTCCGGGTATCGCTGCACCACGCCCTGTGCCAGGGCGACGGCCTCGTCCATGTTCCCCTTGCCGTGGACCGCGTAGGCCCAGGCCAGGTTGTTGGCCGCAATCGCCGAGTTCGGGTCGAGCTCGATGGCCTTACGATAGTTCTGTATGGCCGCGTCCGTATTCTGGCGGCTGTCTTCGAGCATCCCGATCAGCGTGTAGGTGGACGCATCGTCGGGCCTGCGCTCGATGATCTTGCGGTACTCCGCGATGGCGCGCTCCTGCTGCTTCGTGTTGACGAAGAGGGCGGCCAGGTCGAAGTAGGCGGCCAGGTAATCCGGGTCCAGCTCCAGAGCGCGCCGCAGCTCACTCTCCGCCCCTTGAGCATTCTTCTCGAAGCCGTAGACGTGCGCCTTCAGGTAATGCAGCGCCGGGCTGTCGGCGCGGGCCGCGAGCGCCTGGTCTACGCGCGCGTGTGCCTGGTCCAACTTATTCTGCCTGGAGTAGACGTTATTAATGAGACCATTTAGCGCGTCGAAGTCCGTGCTGTCAATGGCGAGTGCCCGTTCGTAAAGCGCGCCCGCTTCGTCGGGCTTATTCTCGGCGAGCGCGGCGAGCGCAAGGTTGCTGTAGGAAGAGGAAGAGTCCGGCGCGAGGTCGCGCGCGGCCGTCAGGTCTTCGCGGCCCTGCTTGACCTTGTTCAGTTGAAGCTCAGCGATGCCGCGAGCCGTCAGGGTCTTGACACGCAGTTCCGTGAGCAGTTGCGGCGAGGTCTCGGCGCTCGGCGCTTCCTTGCCGAGGCGATCGATCAACTCGTTGGCCTGGACAACGGCCGCCACAGGGTCCTTCGCCGCCAGATTGAGCTGCACCTGCATCAGCTTGGCTGGAAGATAGTCCGGATAATACTTGACCAGGTCCGAGGCGAAGGCGCGCGCCTGCTCGATCTTCCCGGAGCGGTAATTCGCGTCGGCCATGAAGTAGAGCCCTGTGCGCGAATTGGGCTCCTGCTTCAAGACTTCCTTAAGGTCTTCGATGGCGGCGCGGGAGTCGCCGCGTGAGAGGTTGATGCGCGAGCGCAAGAGCAGCGCCTGCATGTCGCGCGGGTTGGTCTTGAGCACCATCTCGGCCTGCTCGCTCGCGCCCTTGACGTCGCCGCGCTGGAGCATGATCTCGCTCAAGCGGTAGCGCGCGCGCGGATAGTCCGAGGTCTTGGCGGCGATATCCTGGTAGATGCGCACGGCGTCGTCGTAGCGGCCGATGGACGAGTAGAAGTCTGCGAGGATGGCCTGGCCTTCGGGCCTGTCCTTGTCCAATTCCGCGAGCGCCTTGTAAGCCTCTTCGGCCTTGTCGAGCCGCTTGTTGACGAGATAGTAGCTGGCCAGGACGAAGCGCGCGTCGCGGTTGGCGGGCTCGACCTCGACGGCGCGGCGGAACTCCGCCTCGGCCTGCTCGCCACGACCCATCTGGACTAGAAACTTCCCGTACTCGGAGTGCGCGAGCGAAGAGTTTTCGTTCGTCGAGACGGCCTGGCGGAAGACCTCTTCGGCCTTCGCCTTGTCGTCAATGCGGACGTAATACTTGGCAAGCGCCAGGACCGACTCGACGCGCTTGGGATCGAGCTCGATGGCGCGCTTGAGCTCCGCCAGCGCCTCGTCGCGCTTGTCCTGCGCGAAGAGGACATCGGCCAGCAGGATGTGCCCGGCAATGTGGTTCGGGTCCTTTTGCAGCACGTCTTTGACGAGCCGCTCGGCCTCTCCCACCAGCTCCGGACTCTTGCGGATGGCGTTGGCTCCGACGTAGTAGGTGCCGAGCTTGACGCGCGCGTCCAGATTGTTGGCGTCCAGGTCAATCGCCCGCTTCAACTCGTCAATCATCTCGCCCCAGCGCTGTAGACCCTCATAGGCCTGTGCCAGACCCCAGTGGGCCGAGGCCAGCCGGTCGTCAATCTGGATGGCGTTGCGGAATTCGAGCGAGGCTTCCTGGTACTTCTTATCTTTGAGGAAAGCTTCGCCGCGCTGGACGTGCTCGGCCTTGGAGGCGTCGGAGTTCTTACAGCCCGCAAGCCCGAGCGTCAAGACCAGAATGGCGATAAGGAAGACTATGGCAGAGGAACGGCGGGTGCACTCTTTTTGATTCATTTTTACCTGAAAACTCCGCGGCCCGGACTGATCGTCATTCCGTGGGGGCCGGGGCAAACGGTCCCCGCGGAAGACGAGCAATCCGCGCTTTTTTTAAGGCCCCAATCGTCCGGGCCGGGACTGGCGACGGGCAATGCCGCCAACCTTCCCCGGACGAAGGAGCGAATTTGTAGTGATTTCAGGCGCCCCTTTCGGAGCCGCCCCGTCAATCACGGAATGTCAAAAGACCTGCTTTTCACTTAGCGCTCTAACCTGTTTGACCTGAGAAGAAACACCTTTAGAAAACACCGAATCGCTCGCGGCTTCCCGAAAAATGTATGAATTCTACATAGTCACTTCGGAAAGAGCACCCCCTTTATCAATCCGGCACGAACTCCGGCAGGGCCGGAGCTATTTGCGCGGCCAGGTCCGAGGCGGCTTTCAGTGTGGCCTCCTCGGATTTTCCGACCGGCATCATGACGCGCACCATCGCGCCGTCTGAGCGGCGGCGGCGGATGCTGTCAATCACCGTGTAAATCTTGCCCCAGTATTCGCTGGCAGTTTTGCGCCCGCGGCCCTGATACCAGTAGATAAGTAACTGCTTGTCATCGCCGTTCTGGACGATGTAGCGGTTGGCCTCGAAGGTCGGAGCCCCGCCGG
>DATEMM010000427.1:0-3441 GCA_035275605.1 Pyrinomonadaceae bacterium | reverse complement strand
ACCCGCGCAACCTCTTGAAGGCGTCTGGGCGCGGGCTCCTCTTCATGAGGACTTTCATGGACGAAGTGGAGTTGTCGCGGCACCCCGAAGGCGGAACCTTAGTGCGAATGACGAAGAAGAGATAAAGAAATTTTTGATTTGCGATTTTTGATTTTTGATTGGACAAGGACAGGAACTTAAATTATTAGTCTTTAGTCCTCTTCCAATCGCAAATCAAAAATCTAAAATCGCAAATTCTCATAAGGAGATTCTCGAAATGGGTGAAATTAATATCAAAGAGCGTCAGGCCGGTGACATCACCATCCTAGACATGGACGGCAAGATCACCATCGGCGAAGGCTCGGTCTCGCTCCGCAGCGCCATCCGCCGGCTGCTGGAAGAGGGCAAGAAAAAGATTCTCTTGAACCTCAGAGGCGTCAGCTACATTGATTCGAGCGGCATCGGTGAGCTTGTTTCGAGCTTCACGGCCATCACCAAGGAACCGGGCGGCGAACTCAAGCTCCTCAACCTGACGCAGAAACTTCAGGACCTGCTGGGCATCACCAAGCTATTGACCGTCTTCGACTGCTACGACAACGAGTCGGACGCGCTCAGCGCCTACGGAAGCGGCGACAAAAAGTAGTAACGAAGTGATGCGTGATGAATGATGAGTAATGAGTGACAGGCTTTTTACTCATCACTCATCACTTATCACTCATCACTCATGCTACGCTCTACAGTCCGCCGTCTGCTCGCGATTGATGATCCGCCGGAGCGGACGGCGCTCGCCTTTTCCATAGGCGTCTTCATCGCCTTCTCGCCCTTCCTCGGACTGCACACCATCATGGCGACCGTGCTCGCCTTCGCCTTCCGCTTCAACAAGATCGCCATCTACGCCGGGACGTTCATCAACAACCCGTTTCTAACGCTCGTCCCGATCATCCTGGCCTCTTACGCCACGGGCGCGCTCCTCTTGGGGAGGCCGCTCGGGCTGCCCCCCGAAAGCATGGAGCTTTTGCGCAGCCCGCACCCATTGACTGGCCAGTGGTGGGGCAAACTCTTCGGCAGCGGCGGCAACGTCCTCTGGCCCTTCTTCATCGGAGGGATGGTGCTCTCCGTCGTTTGTTCACTCGCCGCCTATCCATTAACATTGCGGTTCCTGCGAGCGAAGCAGAAGCTCAAAGAGAAAGTCGCCGCCAGAAAGAATGAGATTTAGAGGGGCCTCGGAACCTAAACCCCTGACACCATTTTATGAGAAGACTTTACACGGTAATCATCGCGCTCCTTTGGTTGAGCGCCAGCGCGCTTGCGCAGAACGCCCAGACGCCGACAGCGACCCCGACCCCGCAGCGTCAATCAACACCTTCGCAGCAGCCGACGCGCCAGAATACTTTCGACTTCGCAGAGTACGGCGTGCAAATCAAGGCCGACCCGCGCCTCGTCGCGGTGATGGCCGCCCTGGACGCCGCCGGCTACGACCCGACGCCGCAGGGTGAAGAGCCTTCGGTTTTTCGCGCCCAGTTGCGGCGCGACATGGCCAATCTGGACCCGGCCCTGCGCCAGCGCCTAGTGAGTTTCTACGAGCGCAACAAGCTCAAACGCGGTACGAACGGGCGCGAGCCGACCGCCGCAGAGCAGGCCGCGCGCTACGTCTCCCTGGCTTACGCGCTCGGGCCTGCGCCGGGGTTTGAAGAGCCCGCGCGCTCGCTGGACCTTCCGGCCGGACTCCTGGAAGTTCTGGACTTCGCCCCGCTCGTCAAGGAGTTTTATCGCAAGTCCGGGCTGGAGGAGCGGATGCCTGTCTACATGAGGGCTTACCAGACTGAGGGCGACCGGCTGCGCCGCTCGACCGCCAGCATGATTTTCAACGTCACCACCTATCTCAACACGCGACCCATGACGACGACCGTGGAGCGCGTGCAGGCCAAGCCGCCCGCTGGGGACAAGAACAAGAAGAACGTGCCGCCCGTCTACACCATGCGCGAGCACGACCGTCACTTCTTCATCGTGCCTGACCTCCTGGCAGCCCCCGGCGCGGTCAACTTCCGCGTCATCGCAGACGATTACTACGTGGTCGTCCCCTACTGCGACGAGAACAGGCACTACTGCCCAGGGCGCGACGACAACCCTGCCTCGCGCGAGGTGCAGCGGGCTTACATACAGTATGTCATGGACCCACTCGTCGTCCGTTTTAACCACGACATCAGCGCGCGCCGCGAGCAGTTGAAGCAGTTGATAGACGCGCGGACGGCGGCCGGAGCGAACATCTCGCCCGATGTCTTCCTGCTCATCGCCCGCTCGCTCGTGACCGCCGCGGACGTGCGCCTGGAAGAGACGCTGCGGCTCGAAGGACTCTCGCGCGAGGCGACCGGCCGGCTGGATAAGACAAGGGACCCGGCCGCCCGCGCTGCAATAGCCAAAGAGGTGGAGACGGCGCGCGGGATAATCGCGGACGAAGCGACGGCGCAACTGGCCGAAGGGTACGAAAACGGGGCGCTGCTCGCTTTCTATTTCGCGGATCAATTGCGCGGGATTGCGTCTTCGGGCTTCGACGTGGGCAGCTCGATTGCGGACATGGTCGCGTCGTTCGACCCCGCGCGCGAGGCGCGCCGTCTGGAGGAATCTGATGCGGCGCGCAAGCGTGCGCTCGCTGCTCGCAAAGCGCGCGAGGCGCAGGGGGCAGGCGACGGCGGCGGGACAGGGGCCGCGGCACTGCCCAACGCCGCGCTCGTCAGGAAGCTTCTGGAAGTTGACAAGCTCGTCCAGTTGAAGAACTACGCGGCGGCAGAGGAGCGCCTGCTGGCCATCCTGCGCGAATCCCCTGGCGAGCCCCGCGTCTTCTTCGCACTCGGCGAGACGGCCAGCCTCTCCGCGCGTGACGCCACGGACGAGGACGTGCAGAGCCAGCGGCTGGAGAAGGCTCTGACGAACTACCGCAACGCCGTCCAGGCTTCGACGGACAGTACGGACCGCTGCCTGGTCCTGCGCGCCCACGAAGCGATGGGGCGCATCTTGGAGTTTCTCGAACGCAGAGACGAGGCGTTGAAAGAGTTCGACGCGGCCATACAGATGAACGAGCCGTCCTGCGACGCCTACGGCAGGGCCGTCGAAGCGAAGAAAAAGCTGTCGCAGGCGCAGTAGCCGCGCTTGTAAAGTGAATTAAACCTGGAGGCGGGAATGAAAAAGGGGAGAGTCGCTTTAAGCGGCTCTCCCCTTTTCGTCTCTGTTCTTAGAGGATGCACGGAAGGGGTTGCAGTAGCTCCAGGCGCTGAAGGTCTTTGAATTGCGGGAGCGTCAGCAAGTCCATTTTCGGCATGGCCGGGAACTCGAACTTAGGCATCGCGGGAAGGTCAAACTTCGGCATCGACTGAATCGGCATTGCCTGAAGAAGACGCATTTCGGGAATCTCCACCTTGATCGCCGGGATGGTCATCTGGCTGAGCGTCGCCGCCGGAGCTATCT
>DATEMM010000426.1:0-11043 GCA_035275605.1 Pyrinomonadaceae bacterium | reverse complement strand
CGACGACTGGTCCGCGCGCACGCCCTCGACGCGCTCAAGTTTTTCCAGCATCTTGCGGCGCGACTTGGCCTGCTTGGTCTTCTGCCCGGCGAGGTTGCGGCGAATGAATTCTTCTGTCTTGGCGATCAGGTGCTGCTGGTTTTCGTAGGCGCGCTGCTGTGCCTCGCGGCGCACTTCGCGCTCGACCAGGTAGGCCGAATAATTCCCGTTGTAACTGGCTGCGCGCCCATTCTCCAACTCCACTATGCGGCGGCAGGTGCGGTCCAGAAAATAACGGTCGTGACTGATGATGACATAAGCCGAGTTATACGTGCTCAAAAATTCTTCGAGCCATTCCACGGACCCGACGTCGAGGTGATTGGTCGGCTCGTCTAACAGGAGAACGTCCGGCTCCGCCAGGAGCAGACGCGCCAGGCCGAGGCGATTCTGCTGGCCGCCAGAGAGCTTTTCCGTCGCCAGGCTCCAGCTCTCGCGGTCAAAACCGAGTCCCTGCAAAATTGACTCGGCCCGAGCCGTGTACTCGAACCCGCCCTCGCGCTCGAACTGATGCTGTAGCTCACTGTAGCGTTCCAGCACTGCGTCAAGGTCGTCCGCAGCCTGGGCCATGCGGTGCTCCAGCTCGTGCATCTCGTGCTCGATCTGCTGTAGATGACCGAAGGCCGCGAGCGCAGACTCGTGCACGGTCGAGCCCGGCTCGAAGTGCACGTGCTGCGCGAGCAAGCCGAGTCGCACGCCCCGCGCCCGCACGACGTCGCCCCGGTCCGCCGTCTCCTCGTTGCTAATCAGACGAAAAACGGTGGTCTTCCCAGCCCCGTTGCGCCCGACCAGCCCGACGTGCTCGCCCGGATTAATCTGCAAGGAAGCGCCCCGCAGCACATCCTGCGAGCCGTAAGATTTATGAACGTCAGAGAGCCGGAATAGCATGGCGTCACGGGCGGGCAGTAATAAAAAGCAGTGAGGAGAATTCGTGCCGCCCTTCTCCTCACTGCTGGTCGCCAGATGGCTGAGGCTTACTTGCTGGCCGCTGGGGAAGCCTTGACGGCAGGGCTCGCGGTCGCTTGCGGTGCTGCCGTGGCCGTGGGGCTGGCCGCAGGTGAAGCGGCCGGAGACGCCGCTGTTCCCGGCGTCGCCTGTCGCATCCCACTCATCATCTCCGGCTTGGCAAGCATGTTCGCCGCCAGGTTATTGATAACCTTCGCCTCCGTCATCGCCACTTCCAACAGGGCCGCGTTCAGAATCTCTTTGCGCTGGTTGGTCAAAGCCTGCGTGATTTGCTGGCGCACGCCTGGGCTATCGAACGTCAGGTTCTCGTTCTGGAGCTGTCTGCTCTGTAGCTTGAAGATGTACCAGCGGCGGTTCGGGAACTGTATGGGCGCGGTGTAGCTGCCGATCTGCATTGGGCCAAAGAGCTGGTCGATGAGCTGCTGCGGGAAGCCGTTCTGCTTGAGGGCGTCCTCGGTGGCGAACCCGAGGTCGCCGCCGCGTGCGCGAATCTCGTCTACGTCCTCGCTCCGTGTGCGCGCGACCGTGGCGAAATCCGCGCCGCTTTTGAGCTGCGCGTAGATGTTATCAATCTTGACCTTCGCCTCGGCCTCGCTCTTCGCGTCGTCCTGGAGGCCGTTGTCTATCGGGTCAACCACGATGTTGCCAAGGCCGACGCCGCGCTGGTTAACGAACTGCTGCTTGTTGGCGTTGTAATAATCCTGGACCTCTTCGTCCCTGATGGTAACTTTGGCGTTGACCTGATCCTGGAGCTTCTGGATGGCTTTGGACTTGCGCGCCTCGTCGCGCAGCATCTCGACGGTCTGCCCCTGCTCCTTGAGCCTGCGCTGGAAC
This sequence comes from Pyrinomonadaceae bacterium, assembly GCA_035275605.1. Lineage (GTDB taxonomy): Bacteria > Acidobacteriota > Blastocatellia > Pyrinomonadales > Pyrinomonadaceae > QHXM01. The sequence continues at coordinate 9,207 of DATEMM010000426.1, read as the reverse complement.
TCGTCCTCGGTCATCCCGCTCTGCTGCTTGAGTTCGACCAGCAGTTGATTGACCTCGTCGTCCTTCGGCGTCAGCCCCTCTTTTTCGGCGCGCTGGAAAAGCACCTCTTTTTGAATCAGGGTGTCGAGCGCCTGGAGGCGCGTCTGTGCCAGTTGGAGCGGCGAGAGCTGCGACTGCTTGCCCTGGAACTGCTGGTTGATGAGCTGGTCAACTTCGCTCAGCATGATATTTTTGCCGTTGACGGTGGCGGCAACGTCCGTCGCGCCGCCCGTGCCGCCGCCCGCGCCGCTGCCGCTGCTGGTCGAGCCGCAGGCGGCGAAAATGAGCGCGAGGCCGGCGAGGATAACTGTCGGGACTGCTTGTTTGATTACTTTGGACACTGTCTGCTCCTTCAGAATTAACGGTGACGGCCGGGAACGATTGCCTGGGCGCCTGGCTTTACCTGCTTGACGTTTCGGAAACCTGTTTGCTATAAATTTTCGTTTTGAATCTCTCGCTTAGATTCGCTTGTACATAACAGAGAGGCTGCTCTCTCGGCTTTCTTTCGATTCGGAGGTATTAAAGATCAATGGCTAAACGATGCGAAGTCTGCGGCAAAGGGCCGCAATTCGGTAATAATGTTTCCCACGCGAACAACCGCACGCGGCGTCGCTTTGACCCCAACTTGCAGTCCATACGCGTGCAGCGCCCCAAGGGAGGCGTCGAGCGCATGAAGGTCTGCACCAGTTGCATCAAGGCCGGTAAAGTCGCCAAGGCGGCTTGAAAACCCGCGCCCTTTAATTTTCAAACACAGTAGCTACCGCTTTAAGGGCCAGAGCCGATTCATTCATCACGCCTCTGCCCGGAGACGGTAGCTATTCTTTTCCAGCCAGCGCGATGAGTTCGATCTCGACGCGCGCGTCCCGCGGCAGGCGTGCCGCCTGTACGGTCGCGCGGGCGGGCGGATTCTCCTTGAAGTACCGCCCGTAGACCTCGTTCATCGCCGAGAAATCGTTCATGTCGGCGAGGAAGACTGTCGTCTTCACGACTCTTTCGAGATTGGTCCCGGCCGCTTCGAGCACCGCCGTCAAATTACGCATCACCTGCTCGGTCTGCTCTGCGATCCCGCCTTCGACGAACTGGCCCGTCTTTGGGTCCGTAGGAATCTGCCCCGAAGCGAAGACTAGCCCGGCGGCGCGCACGGCCTGCGAATACGGACCGATGGCCGCCGGCGCACTCTCTGTTTTGATGATCTCCCTCACTATCAGGACAACCTCTTTTCCGACTCCCGAAACAAACTGCGCATTTTAACAGATGGGCCGAGGGGAAGGCAAAGGAAGGCAAAAGGTTAGTAGTGTCCTAATCTAAAATCAGAAGCCCATCTAATCCGTCAGAAAGCCCCGAAGGGGCGCAATACAATAGCCTGGGGCATCGCCACAGGTCACACGTCGCCCATCAGGATAAGCCCTGAAAGGGCGTAATACTCTATCTCGCCCTTTCAGGGCTTAACGTTGAATGCTGTGCCAGGTTCCTGGGGCGATGCCCCAGGCTATCGTATTGCGCCCCTTTGGGGCTTTCGGACGGATTTGATGGGCTTCTGATTTTAGTTTCGGACACTACTTCTGAATATAACGGCAAGATATTTCTGCGTTGATATTACGAGCTATATTACCCCTCTTCATATCTATAGCTATCTGTAACTACATTCCGGCGGGGCATAACGAAGCCGAACGCCTTCTGCAATATGCGTGGGTAAAGATTCAACAGGAACCGGCACTTCACCTTCCGGATATACCAGGACTGCCAGTCGCGCGGATTCTTCCCCCTCGTCAACTCGATCAATCTCAACCTCGTGCTCTCCCTCAAGATGATGCTTGATAAAGATCACAGTCGCGAGCGGCCCGCGTATCTTTAGTTTTCCGGCTGCCTCGACGGCTTCGAGCAGTTTATCCCGGTCAGTATTCTCTAACCTTCGCAGAATCTCCTCGACCTTATTAAAAGTGAAGTTGACTGGCATCGTTTGCGGCAAAATCCCTGCTTCAACTAACAGCGCTCTGGCTCGTTCTTCCATCCTTCAAACCCGCCTTTCCTCTGTGCCAATTTCCGAACTTGGTATAGAATTCATCTTCTCGCACGTCCTGGGCCAAAAGCCAAGCCTCGCGGTGGACTTTCCCAGGCTTTCGACCCCTCGAACCTTAAACCTCAAATGCACGGGAGAAGAACGGATGCGCAAATTAAGAAACTCAATCCTCGCCTGCCTCTACACTTTATTACTCATCATTATCTCAAACAATGCTTCTGCCCAGCAGGTCAGAATAGTTCACATTGACGTCGGGCAGGGCGATTCCACCTTAATCGTCGGTCCCTCAAAGACGCTGCTTTTTGACGCCGGGATCACGGGCTCCGGCACGGAAATTCGTAACGTCCTGAACTCGCTCAGCCTCACCTCCATAGATTACTTCGTCGCCGGTCACTACCACGCCGATCATATCGGAGCCATAGATGAGGTCATCAACGGCGGCATCACTCTCAACATCGCCAGCTACGACCGCGGAGGCACATATTCGTCTCAGACCTTTAATGACTACCTCACCGCCGTCGGCGCTAAACGCAGCACCATTACGCTCAACCAGCAGATTGATTTGGGGGGAGGGTGCGTGCTGACCTGCATTGCCGTCAACGGCACGACCAATCACGGCAACGTCACCCCGTCGGATGAGAATGCTCGTTCCATCGCCCTGATCTTACGCTATGGCACGTTTGATTATCTCATCACTTCCGATTTGTCAGGCGGGGGAAGCTCCACCTCCGATGTCGAGTCGAAGATAGCTGTGGATGCAGGCGACGTGGACGTGCTCCACTGCGGCCACCACGGGAGCAGCACCGCCAGCAACCAGACTTTGATAGACACTATTAAGCCGGAACAGGCAGTCATCTCCTGCGGTGACGGGAACTCTTACGGACACCCTGTGCAATCAGTGCTCGACCGGCTCGCAGCCTACTCGGGCATGGACACGATCTGGCAGACAGAGCTAGGCAACGGGGGAAGCCATAGTAAGGTTAAAGTGGGAGGCAACATCACGTTCCTGACGGACGGGAGCACTTATTCCGTGACCATCAGCTCGACGGGACAGACCTTCAATTACTCGACTGATGGTAATTACGGGGTCGCGCCGCAGGTGGTCATTAACGAAGTGGCCTGGCCCGGCTCGACTGCGAGCCCTTATGACGAGTGGATTGAGCTTTACAACACGACCGCCAGCGCCATCAATCTCACAGGCTGGAAGATAGTTGATGACAACGGCGCGCAGACCTACAACCTTTCGGGGACTATTGCTGCCAACGGCTATTACCTCATCGAGAGGTCTGCGAATGCGACGAGCGTGACCGGAGACGTCACCATCTCCGGGGTGAACCTGGCCAACACGGGAGATACGCTGGAGTTGCAAAACGCGAGCGGCACACGCGTGGACATCGTCAACACCAGCGGGGTCGCCTGGCTGGCGGGAACCACGACGGGTTACTACTCTATGGAGAGGATCAGCGCGGCGGGAAGCGGAGACAGTGCTTCCAACTGGGCCAACAATAACGGGGTGACGAGGAACGGGACTAACTCCGGCGGGACCGCTATCAACGGCACTCCGAGGGCGAAGAACTCCGTCACGCCATAGGGTGATTGTCACCAGGGGTATCGAATACTCGGGCAGAGGTCCGGAGCTAAAGGCCACCTTACAGGCTGAATCCAGGACCTCTGCCGGTTAACTACCGGCTTTGAATCTTATCTCACGTGGGAAACTAACGATGAATCCTCACCGTAAGCGCGTCCTCTGCGTAGAAGACGAAGAAGACACCTGCTCGATGATAACCAGCCTGCTCGGCCTCATTGATTGCCAGGTAGTGTCGGCTCAGACGTTCGATGAGGCCCGGCAGAAAATCAGGGAAGAACGTTTCGACCTCTATCTACTGGACAACTGGCTGCCGGGAGGCACGGGCCTTGATCTGTGTCGGGAGATTCGAGAGGGAGATACAAAGACCCCTATTATTTTCTATTCGGGAGCGGCTTATGACTCCGACCGGCAGGCGGCCAGGGAAGCGGGAGCACAGGCTTATCTGGTAAAACCGACGGATATTTCCAGGATGATCGAGACCGTCAAAATCTTCTTACATTAACGTGCCGGTCTTTGGTTTACCTGCATAAATTGTCCGGACCGCCCGGTCGTTCATAGTGACAGTGGCCCGCGTTACTTTTGAATGAATCGGTCAGCCTGATACGGATGATTGCTCTAGTCTTCTTCCGCGCGTCCCTCGAAAAATCCATGCTTTAGGGCGAATCCGCACTTCGACCCTCACTGGCATGACAATCGCCTATGAGACGATTGCCCGACAAGCGTCGAGCCGTACTTCACCTTTGTAGTCACCGATAAGAGCCTACTCTTTGTGAAAGCGGGAGCGGGCACGCACTCACCAGCCTAAGTCCGACGGCAGAGGATACGGCAGTGGGAGTTACCGAAGGATGAGCATATGGGTATCTCGAAACGATCTCTCCGAGCCATGCGAGTAACGGCCCTTTTATTACTCGTAGCGCTTAGCGCGGGTCTACTTTTAAGCCGGCCAACCAGCGCAAGTCTGGCTGCGAAGCAGCGCGCCGACGGCCGTGAGCAAAAGAAGGATAAAGTCTCTTCCGGGCTGCGAGAGCGGCTGCGCGGCTCGCGCTCGACGGGAGAGACCGTCTCCGTCATCCTGCAACTGAAAGAGAAGCCCAAAGGTCTGCTCAATGCGCTGCTCAAGCGCAACGGCATCAAGGTCAAGGGCGAGTTCGAGAGCTTCGGCGCGATGGCGGTTGATCTTCCGGCAGAAGTGGTCGAGGAACTAGCAGCCTTTGACGAAGTGGAGGTTGCCACTCCCGATCAGGAGGTGAAGTTCCTGGGCTTCGTAGAGGACACGACCGGCGCGCGCGACATGCGCGGGCGCTCTGGCAACAGCGGTCTCAAGGGCAAGGACATGAACATCGCCGTCCTTGATTCCGGCGTAGACAAAAACCACCACGGCGTCAGCGATATTCTCTTTCAGAAGGATTTTACGGGCGAAAACCGCACCGACGACCCCTACGGCCACGGCACGCACGTCGCATCGCTTGCCTCCGGCCCGGCACACATAGCCCACGGGGCCTACACAGGACTTGCGCCGGAAGCGAAGATAATCAACCTGCGCGTCATCAATTCGCAGGGCGTTGGCTCTACCTCGGGTGTCTTGAAGGCGCTGCAATGGATTCTTGCGCCGTCAGACCCGACCAAGCCCCAGGGCGAGAAGAATTATCAGAAGTACAAGATTCGCGTCGTCAACATGAGCATCGGCTCGCCCGCGATTGATTCTTACAAAATAGACCCGCTCTGCCTGGCCGTGCGCAGGCTGGTGGATGCGGGCATCGTCGTCGTGGCCGCCGCCGGTAACGACGGGACGGACGGCACCGGGCAAAAACTTTACGGGCATATACACAGCCCCGGCAACGAGCCTTCGGCCATCACGGTCGGGGCCTCCAACCCGCTCGACTCGGAGTCGCGCGGCGATGATGTCGTGACGACCTACAGCTCGCGCGGGCCAACGCGCAGCTACCTGACGGTCAACGGCGCTCGCGTCTACGACCACATCATCAAGCCGGACCTGGTCGCGCCCGGCAATAAGTTGGTCGGCGCAGAGGCCGCAAACAACTCTATCGCCAGGGAGCACTCCGCGCTCGAAGTTACGCCGCTCAGCAATCCTAACCATAAGATGATGCGTATGAGCGGGACTTCAATGGCGACGCCCCTGGTCGCGGGCGCAGTTTCCGTGCTGCTTCAGGCCAACCCGCGGCTGACGCCGAACATGGTCAAGATGATTCTCCAGTACACGGCGCAGCCGCTCAAGGGCTTTAACACCTACGAGCAGGGCGCTGGACAGCTCAACCTTGACGGCGCGGTGCAGCTTGCGAAGCTAATCCGCACGGACTTAACCAACCAGACGAAGCTCGGGACGCCGCTTCTGGTTGCAGGGAGCCAGCCGCCCTCGCCCTACAGCACCATCGGCGGCTACACGTTCCAGTGGTCACAGGGCGCATTACAGAACCAGGGCTACATCACCGGGAGCGACCTGATTACGAAGTACCAGCGGATTTATAACCTCGGCGCGACCTTCGGTACGGGCGTCATGATTTCCGACGGCGTGATGATTTCCGATGGAGTCATGATTTCCGATGGAGTGATGATCTCGGACGGGGTCATGATTTCAGACGGGCTGCGTATGGGCAGCGGCAGGCTCTTCATCAACGGCGTGATGATCTCCGACGGCGTGATGATCTCTGACGGTTACGTCCTCGGCGACGGAGTCATGATTTCTGACGGGGTCATGATCTCGGACGGCGTGATGATTTCCGACAGCATCTGGGCGCTCAGCGTCCTGGTTGACGGGGATGACACGAAGGGGATGCAGGTCGTCTACGAGGACGGGAGCGAGCCGTAGGAGAATACTCAAGAGGACGGACGGTTAATCAATTCTCATCCGCGCATCTTGTCAGTTTGACAGGGGTACTGCTTTTTTGAGCGGTCACCCCTGTCAGGCTGACCGGCCGGCGTTTTATCGGCCCTCACCTTTTTAGCAAATTTCCCAGCAAATCCTTCAATTTCCACGCCACAACCCAGTGGTACGCGATTCGCTAATATATTGTGTGGCCGTCCTAGGCCCGCGCTAATCATCAGTCCCTTTCGCCCGACTGTCAGGACATGATGACCACCACCCGAGCGAAGAGCCATCACGTGAACAAGAAAACTTTCCACCACTTCTATCTGCGCCTCATCCCGACGCTCGGGGGGCTCATCTCTCTCTACTGCCTCTTCCGCCTCAACCCAGCGCAGATAGACATGCGCTTCCTAATCCTGGCGTCGGTCACGCTCTGCTTCGGCTCCAGGCTCGGGATAGAATTTTCAAAACACAGGGTCCAGATCACTGTCTCCGATAGCTTCATCTTCCTCACACTTCTTCTCTACGGCACTGAAATCGCGGTCCTCTTGTCAGCCGCCGAAGCCTTCTGCTCCTCCTTCCGCTTCACCAAGCAGTGGATAATCAGAATCTTCAACGCGGGCCTGCTCGCCATCTCCACTTTCGTCACGGCCAACGTGGTCAGCCTCATCTTCGGCCCGCCCGCCAACCTGGGACGCAGCGAGCTCTCCCGTAATTTCATTGCAGCGCTCTGTCTGCTGGGTTTCGTCCAGTTCATAGTCAACACGGCCATCCCTGCGCTGCGACAATCGCTGAAACTGGACCTTCCATTCTTTCACGTCTGGAAAGAGCACTATCTCTGGATTTCCATCACCTATTTCACGGGCGCTTCCGCCGCAGGGCTCACCGCGCGCCTCATCAGCGGGAGCGGGTTCTACGCCTTCATGGCGATGATTCCGATCATCGCCATCATCTACTTCACCTACCAGACCTACCGTAAGCAGTTGCAGGCCACGCTGGCCCAGGCCGAGCAGGCGGAGCAGCACGCGGAGGAGCAGCGGGCCATCAGCCAGGCGCTCCGCAAGAGCGAAGAACACTTCCGCAGCGCCTTTGACTACGCGGCCGTCGGCATGGCGCTGGTCGGGACGGACGGGCGCTGGCTGAGCGTCAACCGCTCGCTCTGTAAGCTCGTCGGGTACTCGGAGCAGGAACTCCTCCAAACCAACTTCCAGTCAATCACGCACTCGGACGATCTCGGGGCCATCCTCGCCGACTTCTATCAGATGCTCGAAGGCCAACTGGTCACGAGCACGCGCGAGCAGCGTTACATACACAAAGAGGGGCCAGTGGTGTGGGCCACGGTCAGCGCGTCGAGCGTCTTCGACGAGCGGGGCAAGCCCATGCACTTCATCCTACAGGCGCAGGACATCACGGAGCGCAAGCAGGCCGAGCAGCAACTGCACCACGCGGCCTTCTACGACGCGCTCACGGGGCTGCCCAACCGCGTACTCTTCACGGACCATCTGGAACTGGCGCTGAGCCGCACCAAGCAGCACCCTGAGCATCTTTTCGCTGTGCTCTTCCTGGACATTGACCGCTTCAAGAACATCAACGACAGCCTGGGCCACGTGGTCGGGGACCAGCTACTGACGGCGGTCGCGGGAAGATTGCAAAGGTGCGTCCGCCCGGAAGACACTGTCTCTCGCTTCGGCGGTGACGAGTTCGCGGTCCTCCTCAACGGCGTCAAGCATTCGGCGGACGCTCTCGCCATCACGGAAAGAATCCTGCGCGAAGTCGAAGCGCCCTTCAGGCTGAGCGGCTACGACGTCTTCACGAGCGCGAGCATCGGCGTGGCCTTCTCACCCATCGGGTACGGGAGCACGGAAGAGATTCTGCGCGACGCCGACACGGCCATGTACCGAGCCAAGGAGCAGGGTAAAGGCCGTTACGAGGTCTTCGACAAGGTGATGCACGCGCGCGCCGTCGCACGCCTGCGGCTGGAGAGCGATTTACGCCTGGCCCTGGAGCGCAGCGAGTTTGAAATCTTCTACCAGCCTATAATTGAGCTGGAGGGCGGCGGCCTCTCAGGCTTCGAGGCGCTTCTACGCTGGCGACACCCGGAGCAAGGGCTGGTCTCACCCGCGGACTTCATCCCCGTGGCCGAAGACACAGAGCTAATTATCCCAATCGGCCAGTGGGTGCTGCACGAGGCCTGCCGCCAGGTGCGCGCGTGGCAGTCTGCGTACCCGACGGAGCGGCCTCTCACCATCAGCGTCAATCTTTCGGGCAAGCAGTTCAAGCAGCCGGACCTGGTCAGCCAGGTCAAGCAGACCCTCTACCAAACAGGGCTGGACCCGCACTCGCTGAGGCTGGAGATTACCGAGAGCATGGTCATGGACGATGCCGAGACAGCGACGGCCATGTTGAGGCAACTGCGCTCGCTCAACGTCCAGTTGAGCATAGACGACTTTGGCACAGGCTACTCTTCTTTGAGCTACCTGCACCGCTTCCCCGTCAACATCCTGAAGATCGATAGGTCTTTCGTGGGCCGCATGTCTATGGACGAGGAGAGTATGGGCATCGTCGAGACGATCATCACGCTGGCCTCCAAGCTGAAGATGGACGTCATCGCCGAGGGCATCGAAACCGACGAGCAGCGGCGAAAGCTGAAAGCGCTGAAGTGCGGTTACGGGCAGGGCTACCTCTTCTCCAGGCCTGTCCCGGCAGAGGCCGCAGAGGTGTTGGTCGGCGAGGAGT
>DATEMM010000425.1:0-5763 GCA_035275605.1 Pyrinomonadaceae bacterium | reverse complement strand
CCTAATTGTCGCCCGTTACGTCTTTCGGCAATGGTTTGTCAACGACGGGGCGCGTCGGGCGTTCGGCGAGTTCCCAGAGGGTGACGAAGACCGTGCGTGTGACCTTCTCCATCTTCTGGTAGTCAATCTTCTCGGGGTGGTCGCCGGGACGGTGATAGTCCTCGTGCTCGCCGTCGAAGTAGAAGATGATCGGGATGCCGTTCTTCGCGTAGTTGAAGTGGTCCGAGCGGTAGAAGAACTTGTTCGGGTCCGCCGGGTCGTCGTAAAGATAGTTCAGTTTCAGATTGAGGTAGGCGTGGTTGGTGTTCTCGCTCAACTCGCCCAACTGCGTGCTCATCATCTTCGAGCCGATGACGAAAATCTCGTTCGGCCCCGAGAGCTTGGCGTTGGCGGGATTCGTGTCGCCCTCTGCCTTGCTCCGACCGATCATGTCTATGTTGATCTGCGTGACAATCTGCGCGAGCGGAATGGTCGGGTTTTCGACGTAGTAGCGCGAGCCCCAGAGCCCCTTCTCTTCCGCGCAGTGCCAGACGAAGAGGACGGAGCGCTTCGGCGGCGGATTCTTACTGAGCGTTTCGGCAATCGAGAGCAGGGCGACTGTGCCAGAGCCGTCGTCGTCCGCGCCGTTCCAGATGATGTCGCTCGTGTCGCCCTTCATCGAAGGCATGCGACCGCCGCCCGGAGCGCCCGTCCCGACGTGATCATAGTGCGCGCCCAGCGCGACGTATTCGTTCTTGAGAACGGGGTCGCGCCCTTCGGCAATCGCCACCACGTTCTGGGTGAAAATCTGCTCGGTCTTGGTCACGATGGTCGCGGTCAACTTCTTGCCCGCGGTGAAGTCGAAGGGCTTGAGCGCCTCTGCCTGTTCGCGGTTAAGCATGGTCGCCGTCGTTTGCGCTTCTCCCTGCATCATGGCGTTGAGGGCCTTCTCCGAGAGGGTGATGGTGGGGATCTTCGGTCCATCGCCCGGCTTATTAAACTTTTCGACGGAGATGCTGCCGTTGTTCAGCGCGTTCTGGCTGAGCCTCTGCAAGTTGGTGAGCACCTGCTTGCTGGGAATCAGGATCAAGCCCTTCGCGCCGTGAGTCTGCGCGTACATGCTCGGGGTGATGAAATCAACTCCGGCCTTGCCGTTGCTCAGTTCCGCGAAGCTGACGCCTTTCGGCAACCCGCCGAGGACGACCATGATCTTGTCCTTGACGTCGATGCCCTGATAGGCGTCTATGTTCTTACCCTTAATCACCCAGCCGTTCCCGACGTAGACGAGTGGGCCGCTCATGGTCCCGGCGACGGGCTGTGCCAGCATGTCCTCGCCGAAGTTGAAGGTCTGGCCGTTGATTTCGACGCGCGTGCTGGCGTCTAGCTTGAGACGTTGGAGGGCTATGCGCTGAAAATAAGTGCCGTTGTCGCCGCCGGGCTTGAGGCCCCAGCGCGAGAGGTTCGTGGCGATAAACTTGGCCGCGGTGTCCAGTCCGCGCGAAGGCGTGTCGCGCCCTTCCAACTCGTCCGAGGCGATGAAGTAAAGGTAGTCTTTCAACTGGGCCGCCGTAATCTGGTCGGCGAGGCGGCGCGCGGTCACTAGAGACGACGCTGCGGCGGGCGCGGTCGCCGCCGCGCCCTTGCCGCCCCGGCGCTGCGCGTACACGGCCGGAATCTGGCAGGCCAGCGAGGCGATCAGGACAAAACTCAGGACGAATCTTCGAAGCATGTATCCTCCGTTAAGGCTTAATTGAATTTTAGGGGGCGGGGAAACGGGCTTTTCCAAAAGATGATAGCCGCATCTCACGCTCAATGACCAGCGGCGCGCGACGGTTCTCTGCGATTCCGGGCGATTTTGCTAAGGGAAAGAGAGATTTTCGCGCGAGAAGGGCTATACGAAGAACCATCGCGAAATGTTTAGAAAGAAAATAGTGAAGAAGTGATGAGTGATGAGTAAGCAGTCAACAGCCCCGTCAGGGGCGGCATGAAAATAGCCCAGGGCTTTAGCCCTGGGAACAGTATGGGATAAAAGGGTGAGCCCCGGAGGGGCGATTGAATCGGTCGCCCCTACGGGGCTCTACTCTTATTCCTGCAACTTGACCCAGGGCTGACGCCCTGGGCTATTCTCTTTCGCCCCTAACGGGGCTGTTAATTGCTTACTGTTCACTACTCACTTCTTACTTATCACTCACTACTCAGCACTCATCACTTCCTTACTCTTCATGCGTGCTGAACTGCCTGCACGAGCTTCGTCAGAGAATCTTTCGCGTCGCCGTAGAGCATGCCCGTGACGGACTTGAAGAAGAGCGGGTTCTCGATGCCGGCGAAGCCTTTGCCCTTGCCGCGCTTTAAGACGATGACCGAGCGTGCGCGGTCAACTTCGAGGATGGGCATTCCCGCGATCGGGCTCTTCGGGTTGTCGCGCGCGTCCGGGTTGACGACATCGTTGGCCCCGATGACGACCGCCACGTCCGTCGAGGAGAACTCCGGGTTGATCTGCTCCAACTCGTAGAGCGAAGAGTAGGGCACGTTCGCCTCGGCCAGCAGCACGTTCATGTGGCCGGGCATCCGCCCCGCCACAGGGTGAATCGCGTACTTGACCGACACGCCCCTCTTTTCGAGAATCGCCGCCAGCTCCCGCACGATGTGCTGCGCCTGCGCCGTCGCCATCCCGTAGCCGGGGACGAAGATGACCTGATTGGCGTAGGCCAGTTGCACGGCAACGTCTTCGAGTCCCACCTCGCGCATGGTCCCCTGCTCGCCGTCTGCTTCAGCGGCCTGCGCCGCGCTCCCGAACGCGCCGAAGAGCACGTTCGTCATCGAGCGGTTCATCGCGCGGCACATCAACACGGAAAGGATGAAGCCGGAGAAGCCGTCGAGCGTGCCCGCGATAATCAGCACGTTATTGGAGAGCGCAAAGCCGGTCGCCGCCGCCGCCAGCCCCGCGTAAGAGTTCAGGAGCGACATGACCACCGGCATATCCGCCGCTCCAATCGGCAGCACGAGCATGACGCCGAAAAGAAACGCCAGCCCCGTCATCACGTAAAAGAAGGGCGCTGCGGTCGGCATGACGATCAGGTAGATGAAACATCCTATGGTCGCGGCGAGCAGCGTCATGTTGAAGACGTTCTGTCCCCTGTAGGTCATGGGCGTGCCGCGCACCAACCCTTGCAGCTTGGCGAACGCCAGCAGGCTCCCCGTGGTCGTCAGCGCGCCGAGCATCACCTCGAAGCCGATGGCGGTCATCTTGAATTGCCCTAGCTCCGCGCCGTGTCGGTAGTACTCGGAGATTCCGACGAGTGCGGCGGCCAGCGCACCGAAGGCGTGCGAGAGCGCGGTTCGCTGCGGCATCGCCGTCATGGGAACCCAGATGGCCATCGCCGCGCCGATGGTCGAACCGATCAGCAGGCCCGCGATGATCCATTCATAGCTGACGATCTCCCTGTGCAGCAGCGTGCCGATGACGGCCATCAGCATTCCAAACTCCGCCAAGTGCATCCCGCGCCGCGCCGTCTCAGGATGGCTCAGGCCCTTGAGCCCTAGAATGAAGAGGACGGACGCCGCCAGATAGCTGAACTCTATTAGATAGTTGGTCACGGCTTATTTTCCGTCCTCGCTGCCCTTTTCCAGGGAAGTCGCTTCTTTGCGCTTGAACATCTTGAGCATCCGGTCCGTAATTCCGAAACCGCCGACGACGTTGATGGTCGCGCAGGTGACGGCCACGAATCCGAGGATGGTGCTGGTCAGGTTGTACTTCGCGCCGGCCGTGACGATGGAGCCGACGAGCGAGATGCCGGAGATGGCGTTGGTCGCAGACATCAAGGGCGTATGGAGCAGCGGCGGCACGCGCGAGATGACCTGGTAGCCTAGAAAGGCCGCGAGCGCGAAGACGTAAAGCGCGGCGATCAAAGTTTCCGAACTCATAGGACAATCCTTTCCGTCACCAAAAAGCTCCCCCCTTGGGGGAGAGCTGGCCCGACTACGGCTCAGCGCGGAGGTCTGGAAGAAAGCGCCCCGCCGATTGCTTTGCCGATTAGATAAAGCAGCACTGCGTTAAGAAGGACAGAGACGATTAAGAAGAAGTAGCCCAGGTACGCCTGTAGCGGGCCGGAGCCGTCAACCAGCGACCCCCAAAGATAGAACCAGGGCATGGCCGGGATGACCACAGCCACGCCGCAAAACATCTCGGTGCAGGTGAAGACGTAGACCAGGATGTAGATGACGAAAATCAGGTAGAGCCCCGAGAGAATCAGACCCAGTTTTGAGCTTGGTTTTCTCATCACGTCACGGCCCTTTTGTCGAAGCCGTCTCTAGCGCGCGCTTACCATCATCAACGGCTCGTCAACTCTTCCAGCGCCGCCGCCACGCGCGGGTGAACGTACTCGGCCCCGCGCGCGACGCACGCAGGCCCCACCACATCGTCCGTCATGTCCACGCTCAGCTCACCCTCTTTAATCAGGAGGTTCAGAAACGAGGTCACGTTGCGTGAGTAAAGCTGGCTCGCGTGAACGGGAACGGTCGCGGCCAGATTCAGCGGCGACATGATAACGACGCCGTCACGCTCTATGGTCTCGCCCGGTCGCGCAGCGGCGCAGTTGCCGCCGGTGGCCCCCGCCAGGTCTACTATAACCGCGCCCCGCTTCATGCCGCCGACAGCCTCTTCCGTGACGAGCAGGGGCGCGCGGCGGCCCGGCACCTGTGCGGTCGTGATGACGACGTCCGCCGTCCTGGCGTGCTTGGCGATCAGGTCGCGCCCGCGGCTCATGGCCTCTTCGCTCAACTCGACGGCGTAGCCGCCCGCGTCCTCCGTCTGAATCCCGCCGAGGTCCACTTCGAGAAACTGCGCGCCGAGCGAGCGCACCTGTTCGCCCGCGGCCTTGCGCACGTCGTAGGCTTCGACGACCGCGCCGAGGCGTCGCGCAGTGGCGATGGCCTGGAGGCCGGCGACGCCAGCGCCCAGCACCAGCACGCGGGCCGGGGGGACCGTCCCGGCAGCCGTCATCAGCATCGGGAACATGCGCGGGATGTGGTCGGCTGCCGTCAGGACGGCCTTGTAGCCGACGACGGTTGCCATGGAAGAGAGCGCGTCCATTGCCTGCGCGCGCGTGATGCGTGGGATGAGTTCCATCGCGAAGGCCGTGAGCTTGCGCGCGACCAGGGGCGCGAGCGCAGCAGGTTCGTCAAGCGGGCGCAAAAACCCTAGCACGAGAGCGCCGTCTTTCAACTGCTGGATGTCCTCGGGCGAGGGGCGGTTGACTGCCGCCAGGACGTCCGCCGCTGCCAGAATGCCCTGGCGGTCTGCCGAGACGCTCGCGCCCGCCGCCTCGTAGTCGGCGTCTGCGGAGCCTGCCTGGAGGCCCGCGCCGCTTTCGACCGAGACGGATGCCTTCGAGGCGACGAGCTTGCGGACGGATTCCGGGACGAGGGCGACGCGCGCCTCCCCCGGCAGTGTTTCCCTGAGCACCGCGATGTTCATTCTGTTCTCCTTCGAGAGCATCGCATGTAGTGAACTTTTGAAATTACTGAGATGACTTTCGGCACCGGCGCGAGCGTGGCCGAGTATAGCATCAGCTTCAAGCGCCTCTCAAAAAAAAGAGAACTCCGATTAGCGAATTAATCCGAGTAAAGCGATGGGCCTGCCTTATAAAGCAATGGGCCTGCCCTGGACCCCGAAGGGGTCGAATACGATAGCCAGGGGCAGAGCAAACGAAGTTTGCGTCGCCCCTGGTTAGATGTCCCAAATAGATTTCGACCCTGAAGGGGTCGCATACTCAACCTTGAATA
>DATEMM010000424.1:0-3206 GCA_035275605.1 Pyrinomonadaceae bacterium | reverse complement strand
AAGAGCGCTGAAGGTATGGGCCATCTGTGGCGCACAATGCATCTGATCAAAGAAGAAGGACGATGGAAGCTCTGGCGATATGCGGCAGGTGAAGAGAAGTTGGCGTTAGAATTGATAAATACGGAAGCAGCAGCGGAACGTGAGGCGCTTTTAGGTAGAAATCAGGAGCAGTTGACGGGAGGATTGGTCGCGGAATTGCAGAGGCAGGGTCGCGCCCGCGAGGATCGACGTGAATATGCAGCGGCATCAAAAATCTACGACCTTGCGCTCAACATCGCCGAGCGACTGGGAGACAAAGCGAGAATCCTTGAGATGATACGCGCGGAGGTGACTATTCGCTATAGATTGAAAGAGTACGAGCAGGGGCTGAAATATGCCGAGAGGGGCTTGAAAGAAGCAGAAGAGATTAGCGACAAATCCTCGACGGCGACTATCCTGAGAATGATGGGGAGCATCTATTACGCCCAAAGAAATGATGCGCTGGCGTTGGAGTTTTACCGGAAGAGCCTGGCCCTCAAACGGGAGCTCGACGATAAGATAGGTATCGCTGATGGATTATACGATGTCGGGTTCATGCTCAGGCGACAAGGTAACAACGCGGAGGCGATGGAAGCTCTTCAGAGCGCCTTGGCGATCTTGCAGGAAGTGAAGGACAAACAGCGAATCGCCAACACGCTTAACCTTCTTTCCGGAGTCTACCGCGCGCAGGGAGATTACATACGAGGGCTCGAATCTCTACAGACGGCCCTGGCGCTGGCCGAGGAGGGAGGGAATAAATTTAATATTGCCAATTCGCTAAATAATATCGGGCTGTTCCAGTCGAATCTGGGGAACTTCACGCAGGCGTTGAGCTATTATCAGAAGAGTCTGGCGGTGAGGCAGGAGATAGGAGACAAGAAGTACATCGCCCTCACCTTAAACTCCATCGGCAACGCCTACTATGCGCTGGACGATTACGCGCCGGCGCTAGAGGCTCACCGGAAGAGTCTGGCGCTCAGTCAGGAGTTGCAGGATCAATCCTCAATCGCCAACTCGATAAATAATATGGGGGCCGTCTACTACGCTCAAGGCGACTATAGCCAGGCGCTCGAACATTTCCAAAAAACCTTGAAGATGAAAGAGGAGGTTAAAGACCAAGAGGGAGTGGCCGGCGCGTTGATTAACATCGGGCAGAGCTATCAGAAATTGGGCAAATATGGATTGGCCCTGGAAGCCGCGGATCGCGCCGCTTCAATCTCATCGAAGTTCGGTTTGAAAGAGTTCCTACATGAAGCTCGCACGACGGCCGGGCAAGCTCACCTAGTGCTCAATGAGCCTGAACTGGCGCGCAAGGCTTTTATAGATGCCATCGACACCATAGAGGACTTGCGCGGGCGGCTGGGCGGCGGAGAAGAGACCCAGCAGCGATACTTTGAAAGGAAAGTATCGGCCTATTATTCGATGGTCGATCTTTTAGTCTCCCAGAAAGATTTCTCCCAGGCCCTGACATACGCAGAGCGAGCGAAGGGCCGTGTCCTGCTGGACGTTCTGCGCAGCGGCAGGGGCAACGTCACCAAGGCCATGACGCCCGAAGAGATCAACCGTGACCGCGCCTTGGCTAGTGAGTTGGCATCGCTCAACACCCAATTCTCCGCTCAGAAGCAGCAAGCCAAACCTGACGCGGCGCTCCTAGCAGACCTCAACGCCCGGCTGGAAAAGGCACGCCTCCAGTATGAAGAGTTTCGGACGAATCTCTACATCGCACACCCGGAATTGAAGGTCCGGCGCGGCGAATACCCTTTGCTGACTCTGGACGAGGCGGCAAAATTACTGCCGGACGACAAGACGGCTCTGCTTGAGTATGTGGTCGGTGAGGAGAAGTCATATCTCTTCGTGCTGAAAAAGGCGGCCGGGACGGAGAGGCAGCACGGCCCTCCCGTGACTTTGACGATCTATCCGCTAGACGTCAAAAGCAAAGAGCTGGAGGACCTCGCCGGCGATTTCCTCCTGAAGATCGGGGAGCGCAATCTGACGATCAAAAAAGATGCCGAGCACCTGTACGATCTGCTGATTAAACCGGGTGCGGAACAACTGCGCGGCGTGCGTAAGCTCTGCATCGTGCCGGACGGGCCGCTCTGGAATCTGCCTTTCCAGGCTTTGCACCAGGGCGCGAAGGGTTATCTTCTGGAACAATACGCGATCTACTATGCGCCATCTTTGAGTGTGCTCCGTGAGATGCTGCGCAAGGGTAGGTGGCTCAGAACTGTGGAGAAGCGGCCCGCGGCTCCGAGGATGCGGAAAACGGCAGCGACTGTTACGGCGAGGGGGACCGGGGCGAATTTTCAGCCGGAACTCTTCGGCATAGGTAATCCGACGGCGAATGTCGAGGCGACGACGAAGGTCAAGTCTCTCTACCGGGAAGAAACACTCGACCCGCTGCCAGACGCGCAGAGGGAGGTCACGGCCCTGGCGCAACTCTATGGGCCAACCCGGAGCAGGTTGCTGGTGGGAACCGATGCCCAGGAGGAGGTTGTCAAAGCGGAAGCCGGTCAATATCAGGTGCTGCATTTTGCCACCCACGCGATTCTGGATGATCGCAATCCGATGTATTCCAAGGTGATTCTCTCGCACTCCGGCCGGGAGACGCAGGAAGACGGGATGCTGGAGACGTGGGAGATTATGAAGCTTGACCTGGCCGCCGACCTGGTTGTGTTATCGGCCTGCCAGACGGCGCGTGGACGGGTCGGGGCGGGCGAAGGCATGGTCGGGATGTCCTGGGCCTTGTTCGTCGCAGGAGCCCCGTCCGTGGTGGTTAGCCAGTGGAAAGTGGATTCGGCGAGAACCGCCGACCTGATGATAAATTTTCACCGGAATCTGATGAGCAAAGGAGCGGACGGAAAGCCTGCGATGACTAAGTCTGAGGCGCTCCGGGAGGCAGCCCTCAAGCTGCTACACGGCACGTATAATCATCCGGCCTACTGGGCGGGTTTTGTGTTGATCGGCGACGAGAGATAAGCTTCTTAGACACGAAGCGCAACTCTATTGCATCGCTCCCAAGCCGCTTTTGGTATAAGAAAGGGCAGGGCGGGAAGACTCCCGGCCTGCCCTCTTATTTTGGGCCCCTCATAGCGATGATGAGCGGTGAGCTGAGTGACGACTGAGTGTGAACTTATTTCGCAGTAGAAGATGATGTTTCTTCGACCGCCTTGAAGCCCGTGCCGTTGATT
>DATEMM010000423.1:0-4313 GCA_035275605.1 Pyrinomonadaceae bacterium | reverse complement strand
CGGCGTCATGCCGGAATTTAACCGCGACTCCCTGCGCTTCATAAAGAAGCTGGCGCGGGATTACGGCGACATCGTTAGCACGCGCTTCTTCTACGTCCCGGCCTACTTCCTCTATCACCCGGACCACATCGAATACGTCCTGGCGACCAACAACCGCAACTTCATCAAGCCGCTCTCCTTCCGCACCCCCTTTTTTCAGCGCCTGGTCGGCAACGGGCTCCTGACTAGCGAGGGCGAGTTCTGGCGTCGCCAGCGCAGGCTGGCACAGCCGGCCTTTCATCGCGAGCGCATCGCTAACTACGCACGCGTGATGGTCAAAGACGCCGAGAAGCTGGCCGCCCTTTGGCGCGACGGCGAGATACTGGACGTCCACCGCGAGATGATGCGCCTGACCATGGAGATCGTCACCCACACGCTCTTTAACGTGGATGTCACGGACGATGCCGATAAGGTTGCGCGCGCCCTCTCCGTCCTGGTCGAGCCTTTCGGCTCGCAGGCCACGCTCAAATGGATTCTGGATAACAGGCTGCCGACGCCGACTAATCGTCGCTTCCACAAAGTCTCGGCGCAGTTGGACGAGGTCGTCTACCGCATCATCCGTGAGCGGCGCGCCGGGGGCAGCAAGGACCAGGGGGATTTGCTCTCGATGCTCTTGCAGGCGCACGACGAGGACGGCAGCCAGATGACCGACCAGCAGTTGCGCGACGAAGTCATCACGCTCTTTCTGGCAGGGCAGGAGACAACGGCCCTGACGCTGACCTGGGCCTGGTACCTGCTCGCGCAGCATCCGGAAGTCGAAAAGAAGCTGTGGGAGGAATTAGACGACGTGCTGGGCGATCGTGAGCCGGAGGCCGCCGATTACCCGTGCCTGAAATTGACGGAGATGATCGTGAAGGAATCCATGCGCCTCTACCCTCCGGCTTACATAGTTGGGCGCGAGGCCGTGGGCGAGTGCGAAATCGGCGGCTACCACGTGCCGCCGAAGATGCAAATCTTCATGCCGACGTGGGTGGTGCATCGCGACGCGCGGTTCTACGACGAGCCCGACGAGTTTAGGCCCGAGCGCTGGACGCCGGAGTTCACCAACAATTTGCCCAAATACGCCTACTTCCCTTTCGGCGGCGGCCCGCGCGTCTGCATAGGCAACGCCTTCGCGATGATGGAGATCGTGCTCGTGCTGGCGACCCTCGCCCGCAAATTCCAACTCAAGCTCGTCACCAAGCCCCCAGCCGAACTCGTCCCCGCGATGTCCCTGCGCCCGCGCAACGGAATCAGGGTGATGTTGGAAAGAAGATGAATAGTAAATTGTGAATGGTAAATGGTTGATAGATAAAAACCATTCTTCTATTCACCATTGACCATTTACTATTTACCCGCTTTAATGCTGCGCATGGCCCGTAAAGCTCAGACCGCGACGAAAGACGCGCCCGCTTCGGCTGCGAAGGGGAAACCGGCGACCGCTAAAGAATCATCTGCCACGGATGATTCCGGGAAGGCCCGCACCGGCCCGCCGAAATCCATCTGGCGCGAATACTTCGAATCGGCCATCTACACGGCCATTATGTTCGTCTTCTTCATCACCTTCATCGGGCGGACCGTAGGGGTCCCGACCGGGTCGATGCAGAACACCATCAACATCGGCGATCATTTTCTCATCAACAAATTCATCTTCGCCCCTGGCTCTCACCCGTTCTTCCTGCCGCAGCGCGACATACGCCGCGGCGACATCATCGTCTTCAAGTACCCTGGCGACCGCGACAACCCTGGCCGCGACGAGATGAGCAACCCGCCCGTCACGCCCTACAAAGACTATTTCATCAAGCGCGTCATAGGGCTGCCGGGCGAGACCATAGAGATTCGCGGGGCGACCGTTTTAATCAATAACCAGCCCATTGCGGAGCATCGTGTTCAGGCCGAGCCGGGCATCAACTCGAAAGCCCCGCTCACCATCGTCCAAAATCTACCGCGCCAGCCGAATGAGCCTTACACGGTCTACTACAGCCAGCGGACCCTGGCCATGTCGCCCGACCGGCCAGAGAAGCCGCCGGAAATCTTTCACTACGGCGTGGAGAAGCCCTACCTCATCCCCGAAGGACACTACTTCGTGATGGGCGATAACCGGGACGACAGCGCCGACAGCCGCGCTTGGGGAACGGTCGCAGCCGACCAGGTGATAGGACGCGCGCTCTTCGTCTTCTGGTCGAAAGACGAGAGCCGGCCTTTCGGTAATTTCCTGATAGACTTTTTCAAGAACACGCGCTGGGGCAGGACCGGCACGATGATTAAGTGATGTCAGACGGGCGCGCGTAGAAGATTCGGCGGCGGGGCATCAGGTTAAGTTATCGATCTCCGCTTCGAGCGCGCGAAGAGTTCGTTGCAGCATCTGGCGATGCGCGGGGCGCGTCGCACTCTCCAACTGGCTGAGCGTGCGTGCGCGAGAAAGTCTGAGGGATTCCAGCCGGTCAAGGCGTGCGCGCTCTTCGGGCGACAGCTCTGTGAGCGAGCGCTCTCTAAGGGCGCGCTCGTCGGCCTCCTCTATCTGGTCCGCGACGGCCTTACTCTCCCATCCTCTGGCCATAATTCTTCACCTCTCCTGATTATCGCTTAAGATAACCGCTGGGGGCGTGAAAGTTCAATTCGCGCGGACATGGGATGGATGGGTGATACTTCGGAGGGTTAATAAGCGAGGATGAATTTCGTTAAAGAGAGCGTGATCGAAGCTTCGCCCGAGCGCGTCTTTGCGTTTCACGAATTGCCGGACGCGCTCGCGCGGCTAATCCCGCAGTGGGAGTCCGCGCGCATCGTTCAGCACGCGCCGGACCTCAGCGTGGGCTCGACTACCATTGTCGAGACGCGCATCCTGGGCATCCTGCCTGTGCGCTGGGTGGCGAAGCATACCGAATATGACCCTCCGCGCATGTTCGAAGACATACAGGTCAGCGGCCCCTTCCGCTCGTGGCGTCACCGGCACATCGTCGAGCCGCATGCGAAGGGCGCAATCCTGCGCGACGAGATCGAATACGAGCCGCCGCTCCGATTCCTCGGCCGCCTCGCCGCGCCGCTCCTGATCGTGCCGCGGCTCAGCCGCCTCTTCGACTACCGCCACAGCGTAACGCGACAATGGTGCGAGGAAGGAAGGGATGAAAAACAGGAGTCAGAATCCAGGAGTCAGAATTCAGAATAAAAGGCTGAGAACCATTCTTCCGGTTTTTCTTTTATTCTGACTTCTGACTCCTGCTTTACTTAATCATCGTCCCGGTGCGGTTCCAGCGTGTGTTGTTGAAGAAGTCCGAGAGGGGGTTGGTTGACGGCGCGCTCTCGTCGTAAGACCAGTAGACGAAGAGGGCGCGGCCCACGACCAAATCGCGCGGCACGAAACCCCAGACGCGGCTGTCGGCGCTGTTGTTCCGGTTGTCGCCCATCACGAAGTAGTGGTTTTCTGGCACAACCTCGTCAAAGCCGCTGTCTAAGTTCCGGTTGCTGTAATAGACCGTGTAGGGCTGATCGGCCGTGCGCGGCGGATTGTTGATGATGTCGAGCGGCTTGTTGTTCTCCTGCTCGGGCGTCCGGCGGTCGTCGTCGTGGTCCTTGGCCGTGATCCTGTGCTCGGGCAATTCCTGATCGTTGACGAAGACTCGGTCGCCTTCCACCCTCACGTGATCGCCCGGCAGCCCTATGACGCGCTTGACGTAGTTGGTCTTGAAGGGAAGATTGTCGGGCTTTTCGTCGCCAGCCGGGTCGTTCGGATTCCCCGGATACTTGAAGACGATGATGTCGCCGCGCCTGATTTCGCGCTGAGGGAGAAACGGCAGCGGCGTGCCGGGCGCGAAGACGAATTTGTTGACGAGCAGGTGGTCGCCAATGGTGATGGTGTTCTGCATCGACCCGGTCGGAACCTTGACGGCCTGGACGATGAACGTCATCCCGAAGAGTGCCATGATGACCGTCACCACGGCCGACTCGAAATACTCCCGGAAGATGCTCTTCGGCGGGCCCTGCGTTCTCCGCTCGGCCGCCACCGCCTTCCCACCGAAGCCGTTGCCGCCCGCCTGAGAAGTCTGCGCCGCCACGCGCGGCTGCGCCTTCGGCTCGGCGACAGGCGCAACGACCCCCGTGTTCGTCAAATCATCACTCATGAAAACATCCTAAAGAAGCGCTCCGAGGTCGGTCAAGCGGAAAACAGTGGTCAGTAGTCAGTAATCAGTCGCCACTTAAATTGGGCAGCTCGACGCCACGAAGTCAGTCCATTCTTTTACTGACCACTGACTGCTGACTGCTGATTACTGAGTTCTTCCAGCGCGAGGCGGGCGGCG
>DATEMM010000422.1:0-6436 GCA_035275605.1 Pyrinomonadaceae bacterium | reverse complement strand
ACGATTGAACTTGATAATTCAATCGTCCCTCCGGGACTCCCTTTTATATTTGAATTCTTAACCCAGCACTAAAGTGCTGGGCTATTGTCGTGCCGCCCCTGACGGGGCTCGGAACCTCATTCCTGTTAGGCTGCACCCCCTACTCATCACTTCTTCCTATTTCCCGTACCAGCCGATCGGCTTGCCGGAGAGGTCAACCCAGACGCTCTTGACCTGCGTGTAGAGTTCCAGCGCGTGCTTGCCCATCTCGCGGCCGTAGCCGGATTGCTTGAAGCCGCCGAAGGGCGAGGCCGCATTGAACATGTTGAAGGTGTTGATCCAGATCGTGCCGGCGTGAATCTCCCTGGCGAAGCGGTGGGCGCGGACGATGTCGCGCGTCCAGATGCCGGCGGAGAGCCCGTAGACGGTCTCGTTCGCCTCCTTAATCAGGTCCTCCTCGCTCTTGAAGGTGATGACGGACGTGACCGGGCCGAAGATTTCCTCCTGGGCCACGCGCATCTTGTTCTTGACGTCGCCAAAGATGGTCGGCTGGAAGAAGTAGCCTTTCTGGAAATCGCCTTCGAGCGACGGCGGGCAGCCGCCCGTCAGGACGCTCGCGCCTTCCTCGCGCGCGATGTCCACGTAGCCTTTAATGCGGTCGAGCTGCTCCTCGGAGACCTGCGGCCCCATGTGCGTGCCTGCGTCCATCGGGTCGCCCACACGAACCTTCTGCGCTTTCTCCTTGAAGCGGTCGAGGAATTCGTCCTTGATCTCTTCGGAGAGGAAGAGGCGAGAGCCAGCGCAGCAGACCTGGCCCTGGTTGAAGAAGATGCCCATCATCGCGCCGTTGACGGCCTGCTCAAGGTCCGCGTCGGCGAAGACGATGTTGGGAGCCTTGCCGCCAAGCTCAAGCGAGACTTTCGTCAGGTTGTCGGCCGCCGCACGCGCGACGATCTTGCCGACTTCGGTTGAGCCTGTGAAAGCGATCTTGTCTATCCCTGGATGCGCTGCGAGCGATGCTCCGGCTGTCTCGCCGTAGCCCGGTACGATGTTGACGACGCCGTCCGGGAATCCAGCCTCCTGAATCAGCCGGCCCAGCTCCATCGCGTTGACGGGCGTCTGCTCGGCCGGCTTGAGCACGACGGTGTTACCGGCGGCGAGCGCGGGCGCGAGTTTCCAGGCCGCCATCAGGAGCGGGAAGTTCCAGGGGATAATCTGGCCGCAGACACCGATGGGCTCGCGCAAAGTGTAGTTGAACATCTGGCCGGGCACAGGAATGGTCTCGCCCTCGATCTTGGTGGCGTAGCCTGCGAAGTACTCGAAGTTTTCGACGACCTGCGGGAGGTCTACGTACTGCGACTCGCGTATGGGCTTGCCGTTGTCCGCGGTTTCGAGCGCGGCCAGCTCCTTCGAGTTCTCCTCGATCAGTTGTGCCAGCTTGTACATAAGACGCCCGCGGTCGCGCGCGCTCATCTTCGACCACTTGCCCTCAAAGGCGCGGCGCGCGGCCTGGACGGCCTTGTCAACGTCCGCCTTGTCGGCTTCGGCTACTTCGGCGAGCGTCTGCCCGGTCGCGGGGTTCGGCGTCGTAAAAGTCTTGCCCGACTCGGCGTCCACCCATTTTCCGTCTATGAAAAGTTGATACTTGCGAGGCGTGTTAGATGCTGCTGGTTGTGCAGAAGACATAAGCCTGACTCCTCTATTTATTTGAACGATGCGAATGACCCTTCGTCGATTGATTCGACGCTACTGTAACACCGCGCCGAAGGGAAAGTAAAAGAAGCGCTCATCACTCATCATTGGTCCTTGATCAGTTGACGGAGCACATAAGGGAGGATGCCGCCGTGCTGGTAGTAGTCCACCTCTATCGGCGTATCTATCCTCAGCGTCAGGGGCACCTCTTCCGTCTCGCCGTTGCTCCGGCGGATGGCGAGCGTGACCTCCTGCTGCGGCCTGACCGCGCCGGTCTCAAGCCCCGTCAGGTCGAAGACCTCCGTGCCGTCCAGCTTGAGCGACGCGGCGTTCGTGCCTTCTTTAAATTGCAGCGGCAGGACGCCCATGCCGACCAGGTTGCTGCGATGTATGCGCTCGAAGCTCTGCGCGACGACCGCGTGCACGCCTAGCAGCCTGGTCCCCTTCGCGGCCCAGTCGCGTGAGCTGCCCGTCCCGTACTCCTGCCCGGCGAAGACTATGAGCGGGATGCCAGCGGCCTGGTAATGCACGGAGGCGTCGTAGATGCTCATCTGCTCGCCGATGGGCTGGAGGATGGTCACGCCGCCTTCCGTCCCAGGGGCCATCAGGTTCTTGATGCGGACGTTGGCGAACGTGCCCCGCACCATCACCTGATGGTTGCCGCGCCGCGAGCCGTAGGAGTTGAAGTCTTCGACGTTGACTCCCCTCAGTTGCAGGTATTTTCCGGCGGGCGAATTAGGCTTGATCGCGCCCGCGGGCGAGATGTGGTCGGTCGTCACGGAGTCGCCGAAGATAGCGAGCGGGCGGGCGTTGCGTATGTCGCAGAAGACGCCGGCCTGCATGCCGAACTTCTCGAAGTAGGGCGGCTCTTGGATGTAGGTCGAATGCTGGTCCCACTCATAGACGTCGCCCGCACTGGACGGAATCTCATTCCAGAGCGGGTTCTGCTCGGCGAAGTCGCTGTAGAGCCGGCGGTACGTCTCCGGGTCCATAGCAGCGCTCATCATCTCGCTGATCTCCGAGAGGTTGGGCCAGATGTCGCGCAAGTAAACGTCGCTGCCGTTCCTGTCCTTGCCGACGGGCTCGCTGCTCAGGTCTACGTTGACGCGGCCCGCCAGGGCGAAGGCAACGACGAGCGGCGGCGACATCAGGAAATTCACCTTGACGCTCTGGTGCACGCGCGCCTCGAAGTTGCGATTGCCCGAAAGCACGCTGGCCGCGATCAGGTCGTTCTTGGTAATCACGTCCTCTATGCGCGGGTCGAGCGGCCCGGAATTACCAATGCAGTTGTGGACGGCGACCGTGCCAGCTATGAAGGCATGGAGGTCATTCACGGATAGATCAAACACGGCGCGCTTGCCCGCCTGGCGTCGGTCTAAGACCTGTAGCGCAAGGGTGGGGAGTGTCAGCGATTCCTTTTCGGCGCAGTAACGCCTGGAGGTATCCATTTCGGCACGCGCGCTGAGCGGAGCGAACCACTCCCGCGCCCCGATTTGGCGGAACAACTCGACGGGGGACGGGAAGCCGCAGGATTCCCGGTGCAGAGGTTGGAACTTGCGCGCGCCCGGCTGCGGCAGCCGATTGAAGCGGTCGTGCCCCTCAAGCAACGAATAATGCGGAAAGACTGCCGTCTCACACTGAACAAGTTCCGCCGCTACTGATGCCCGCGCTCGCACGAAGGACAACGCGCTGTCTTCGGCATGCCGCGCCTCAAGCCGCTCGGACATCCACAGGCGTTGCTCGTTAATCTTGTCCACCGTGCGCCAGTAGACCGCCGCCGCGCTGGCCCGCAGCGCCTTGTCCACGCAGTAGCGGAAACCGACGCACTCCACAAACGAGAGGCCATCCGGCAGATTCAGGCGCACTTCCACGCGGGGCGCGCCGTCAACCGAAGCCGGGTACGAGGAGGCGGCGTGGCGCGTGGGGTACTCGTAGACTTTAGCGCCGTCGGTCTTCACCCCGCAGCGGTCAAGGAGGTGGATAAGGTTGCCCATCATCTCGCGGAGTTGGCTGACGTGTTCGGGCTTGGCGCTTTGGGAAAACGCAGGAGGCTCAAGGACTGCATTCTTCTCACGCGTGCTCAGGCGGTGCAGCACGGGAGCCCACCCGTCGGCCCCGAAGAGGCCGCCAAGAAACTCGCGTATTAACGCTATGGGGCAGGACTCATCCAGCACGAAGGCCGGCAGCGCCGCGGGCTGATTGATTCGCCGGCCTACACGAACGCCCGGCAATGCGCTGATCGCCGCCGTTAACTCACGCGGCAGTACGACTGTCCACTTGCGTTCATCATACCGGGCG
Organism: Pyrinomonadaceae bacterium; assembly: GCA_035275605.1. Lineage (GTDB taxonomy): Bacteria > Acidobacteriota > Blastocatellia > Pyrinomonadales > Pyrinomonadaceae > QHXM01. Next base: position 2,467 of record DATEMM010000422.1, on the reverse strand, counting down.
GCGGCGGGGCGCTTGCCCGTGACCAACTCGATGTCGTTGAGAACTGCCTCGCGGTCCAACGCTTGGCCGACATTCATCCTTCCCTGCCCCACGGCGCTGATCGAGCCGTCGCTGAGCAGGTGGCCGAGCAGGCGCGCGAACGCCAGGGCACGTGGTCGCTCGTCAGGCTTATCTAGAGTGAATTGCATGTCGCCCGCGAGCAGCACGTAGCCGGCCTCATCTTCGCCGGGTTCGTCCAGCGGCGCATCGAGGCCGACCACCACGCGGTCACGGCCCAACTCCAACTCGTCCGCGCGAACCCATCGCCCGTCCGCGCAGAGAATCTTGTGGTCCGGCGTGCAGACCAGCGTGCGCCCGTCTTGCAGCACGAGCGAGACGCAATCACGCACGCCTTGAAACATTTGTTCGGTTTGCAATGCCATGCCGAGCCTGCCGTCTGAGGTTGGGCCGAAAACCATCGCCCCTCCCGGCATCTCTTCAATGCGCTGCGAGGTGCCGTTAGCCAGCAGCACGGGCGTCCCCGCCGCCAGGCAGGTCGTACAACCGTAGCCGACGAGGTTGAAGCCTAGCTGATTCAGGTAGGGCTGGAGCCCGGTCTTTTCCAGGTATTCTGTGACGACGCGCGAGCCCGGTGCGAGCGATGTTTTCACGGAAGGGTCAACCACCAGGCCGCGCTCGACGGCCTTCTTCGCCAGCAGCCCGGCCGCCAGCATGACGCTCGGGTTCGAGGTGTTGGTGCAGGAGGTGATGGCCGCAATCACCACATCGCCGTGGCCCAGGTCGTCGAAGCGCTCCGGAAACTCGCCCGGCGGAATCTCGCCGACGCGGTCCGGCGTCGGGCGATTGTTCATCATCTCGATTTCGGTCAGCGGGCTCGTGTCGATCTGGCTGGTGTGGATGTCCACGACTTCCGGCACAGTCTCAGTCTCCTGCCCGCCGCCGCCGACCAGGGCCGCTGACTGGCGGAAAGCGTTACGCCCGACGCTGACGTTGTAGCGCTTCTGTAAATCCTTTTTCGATTTGCCGTAGCCGTTTTCGGTGACGGGATTCTGAAAGAGATTGACGAACTTATCTTTCAGGTCCGGAAGCTCTATACGGTCCTGCGGGCGCTTCGGCCCGGCGACGCTCGGGTTGATTTCGGAGAGGTTCAATTCCAGGACGGTGCTGTAGTCGCATTCATTCTGGCGCGGAATGCCGAACAGCCCCTGCGCCTGGAAATAGTTTTTGACGGCCTCGACCTGCTCCTCTTCCCTGCCCGTAGCGCGAAGGTACTTGCACGTCTCTTCGTCCACGGGGAAGAAGCCCATCGTCGCGCCGTACTCGGGAGCCATGTTGGCGATGGTCGCACGATCTGTCGCGGGCAGTGAGGCCGCGCCCTCGCCGTGGAACTCCACGAACTTGCCGACGACCTTCGCCTGCCTGAGCATCTCCGTGACGCGCAGCACGAGGTCAGTGGCCGTCACGCCCTCCTTCAAACTCCCGCTCATGTGAACGCCGACCACGTCGGGCGTCAGGAAGTAAACGGGCTGGCCCAACATCCCGGCTTCCGCCTCGATTCCGCCGACGCCCCAGGCGACGATGCCGAGCCCGTTAATCATAGTCGTATGAGAATCCGTCCCGACGAGCGTGTCCGGGTAGTAAATCCCGTCGCGCTCCCAGACGCCGCGGGCCAGATACTCAAGATTGACCTGATGGACGATGCCGATTCCCGGCGGCACGACGCGGAAGCCGTCGAACGCCTGCATTCCCCACTTCAGAAACTGGTAGCGTGAGTTGTTGCGTCGAAACTCCATCTCCATGTTCTTCTGGAAGGCGTCTCCCATGCTGGAGAAATCGACTTGCACGGAGTGGTCTATCACGAGGTCTACGGGGACGAGCGGCTCTATGATGCCCGTCTCCTTGCCCATGCGCTCGACGGCCGAGCGCATCGCCGCCAGGTCAACGAGCAGCGGAACGCCCGTAAAATCCTGTAAGAGCACGCGCGCGACGATGAAGGGAATCTCTTCGGTGCGCTCCGCGTTGGCCTTCCAGTTGGCCAGCGTCCGCACGTCCTGCTCCCTGATCTTCTTCCCGTCGAAATTGCGCAGGACGGATTCGAGCACGATGCGGATGCTGACGGGGAGCCTTGAGACGGGGCCGACGCCCTCCTTTTCGAGCTGCGGGAGCGAGTAGAACTGCCCCTGGCTGCCCGTAGTCGGGTTGAAGGTCTGAAGCGTGTTGAAGAGATTATGCGGCATAGGAATCCAGGCTACCCCCTGACGCACCGTTGCGCGTCTGCGGCAGCCGACGCACGGTGGCGAATGTGTGAAATTGAGTTATTTTCGAGCAAAGTTCAGTGTAAAGATGCGCGCGCGCTCCGTCAAGCGAAGCCAGAATGAGCGCCGCGGTTTCCGCCGAAACTCCCCGCCCCGGAAAAAATTAATGCGCTTTTTGCGCGGGCGATGTACAATTTCTGACGTGGCGGCAA
>DATEMM010000421.1:0-6912 GCA_035275605.1 Pyrinomonadaceae bacterium | reverse complement strand
AAGGCAGAAAATAGGTCAGGGAAGTTAAGGTCCTGGCGGCTTTGAGAAGGCTCTTCTTTTTGAGAACTCTCTTCTTCAAGCCGCCAGGGAAGAATCAATCAGGCCGTCGGCAATCTGTGCCAGTTGCGCGACGATTCGCGGGTCGCTCGATTTGAAGGCGCGGAAGTTTCGCGCTTCGAGCAGGGGGACGTCCAAACCGTCCTCGTCCACACCGATGAGCGCCACGCTCATCGTCGAAGAAGACGCGATCACAAACCACTCGCGCGCCAGCCTGCTCTCTTTGGAGAGCGTAATCAGCCGCATGTTCGGGTGACGCGGGGGCTTCCAGTCCGGCTCGCCGAAAACGTACATTCGCTCGGAGAGGTCCGCGATTCTCAAGTACCGCCCCGTGACCGGCTCCATCCGCGAGAGCCGTTCAAAGCCGACGTAAACCCTGCCCGAGCGGTTCGGCCGCAAGAGCAAGGCGTTCTCGATCATCAGGCTGATGTATTCGAGGCAGGGAACCTGCGCGCGGAAGATAAAGGTCTGTCGCTCGTCAAACTCGCGCCGCGAGATGTTGGAAATGCGTCCAAGGTCTTCGACCCCAGCCGTCCCGGCGATTTTCAGAGCTTGCTCGAACAACGAAACATCTTCCGGCCCGCCCCGATGTTCGCTACGTTTTCTCACACTTCAGTATTTACGCGCCGCAGACTTCAACGGCGTTACAAATATCTCTTTAAAGTATGGAGGAAAAGCGGAAGCCAAAAGCGAAAGCCAGAATTCAGGAGTCAGAAGCCAGGAGCCAGAAGAAAAGAAAGTCAGTGAAAGCGGTTCTCCGCCTTTCATTCTGAATTCTGACTCCTGGATTCTGGATTCTGCCTTCAGCGTAGCGCCTGGAGGAGTTTGTCGTGGATGCCGCCGAAGCCGCCGTTGGACATGATGGCGACGACATCGCCCTCGCTCAAAATGGGGGTGAGGTGGGTGACGATGTCGTCCGCGCCCTCGATCTGGAAGGCGGGTTTGTCCTGCCCTCTGATCTCCTCGATAAGTTTGTTGGTGTCCAGCACGCGCCCCTTCTCGGTCGCCTTGCCGCTGTCGAAGACGCTGGCGATGACAACGTAATCGGCCTGCTGGAAAGCCCGCGCGTAATCTTCCTGAAAGACCGCGAGGCGCGAGGACCAGGAGCGCGGCTCGAAGACGGCCACGAGGCGTCGCCCCTTGTACTTGGTGCGGAGCGCCTGCAAGGTTTCGCGGACTGCGGTCGGGTGATGCGCGAAATCGTCTATGACGATGACGCCTCGCTCCTCGCCGCGCACCTGCATGCGGCGGCGCACGCTCTTGAAGCTCGCGAGCGCGTCGTTGATGGCAGCAGGCGAGATTCCCCAGGCGTCCGCCGCGATGATGACGGCCAGGCAGTTGCGGACGTTGAAGTCGCCGATCAGAGGCGTAGCGAATTCGGCCCAGGATTTTCCATCGCGAAAGACGCGAAAACGCGCCAGCTCTCCCGAATAGTCTATGTCGCGCGCCTGCCACGCAGCCTCAGGGGAAGTCCCGAACGTTTCGAGGCGCGTGTAGAGTTTCTGGCCCATCTCCGCGACCACTTCGCGGACGACCGGGCTATCCCACCCGGCGATCAGGCGGCCCTCGCCCGGCACCAGATTCATCAGGCGGCGAAAGGCCGTCTTGACGGCGTCGAGGTCTTTGTAGATGTCCGCGTGGTCGAACTCTATGTTGTTGACGATGGCCAGCTCCGGCAGGTAGTGCATGAACTTGGGGCCTTTGTCGAAGTAGGCCGTGTCGTACTCATCGCCCTCGATGATGAAGTAGGGGCTCTCGGTTACGCGGAAGCTCGCGCCGAAATTCTGCACGACGCCGCCGACGAGGAAACTGGGACTGAGCCCGCCGCACTCCATCACCCACGCGGCGATGCTCGTCGTCGTCGTCTTGCCGTGCGTGCCGGCGACGACGAGCGAGCGTCGGCCCCGTATGAACTCCTCCTTGACGGTCTCGGCCTGCGAGCGGTAAAGGAGCTTGCGGTTCAAGGTCTCTTCGACCTCCGGGTTGCCGCGCGGGATGGCGTTGCCGATGATGACGCAATCTGGCACAGGGTTGAGGTGCGCCGCGTCGTAGCCCTGCATGACGGGAATGCCGAGCCCTTCGAGCATAGTGGACATGGGCGGGTAGACATTCTCGTCCGACCCCGTCACGCGATGCCCGCGCGCCTGCAACATCCCCGCCAGCGACGCCATCGCCGTCCCGCAAATTCCGATTAAATGATAGTGCATAGAAAAGTCTGGAGTCTGGAGTCTGAAGTCCGGAGTCCGTAAGCCAGTTCTTGACTTCAGACTCCGGACTTCAGACTTTGATAGGTAATGTAAAAGAGAACGTGGAGCCTTTGCCCGGTTGTGACTTGACGGTGATTTCGCTGCCGTGAAGCTCTACGAGCTGGCGGGTGATGTAGAGCCCGAGGCCCGTTCCTTTCTCGCCGCGAGTGGCGCGGCTGCGCGCCTGTTCATACTTGTCGAAGAGACGGTCAACGTCTTCCGGGGGGATGCCCACTCCTGTGTCAGAGATGGAGAGGCGCACGCGCGCGCCATCCTCGCGCTCCGCGCGGACTTCGACGCGCCCGCCCTTCTGCGTAAATTTCACGGCGTTGGAGAGGAGGTTGAGCAGAATGCGGCGGAGCTTGGCGCGGTCCGCCTCCACCGGCGGCAAATCGTCCGGCAGCTTCTCCTCCAGGGTGATTCCTTTCTCGCGTGCCAGGGGCAGCATGGACTCGCGCACTTCGTCGGCCACGGTGCGCAGGTCAAGCGAGGCCACTTCAAGGCGCATTGTGCCGGATTCGAGCTTCGAGGCGTCGAGCAGGTCGTTGACCAGCTCGATCAAATTCTGCGTGTTGCGCTCCATCATCGAGACCATGTTCTTCTGCTCGGGCGAGAGCTCACCCAGGCGGCCCGAGGTGAAGAAGCTGATGACGCCGCTGATGACCGTCAGGGGCGAGCGCAGGTCGTGCGTGGTCAGCGCCAGGAACTCCTCCTTCATCTCGGCCAGTTCGCGCAGTTTGGCGTTAGCCTCGTTCAGCTCCTGGTTGGTCTCGTTCAACTGGCGGTTGAGCGCCTCCAACTCGTCGCGCTTCTCCTCCAGCTCGCCCAGAATCTTGACGAAGTCGCGGTTCTGCTGCTGCAACTCCTCGACGGCGGAATCCTCCACGTCCTCGCCCAGGTGCGCGCGCAGCTCTTCGACTCGGACCTTAACGTCGTCGGCCAGGCCGCGCGGCATCCACTTGACGAGCGTGACGCGCGTGCCCTCGCCCGCCTTGGTCTGGATGTCGAACTCGTCCATCAGTTTTCGCGTGCCGGAGAGGCCGACGCCCAAGCCCGAAGAGGATTGGTAGTGGCCGCGCAGGATGGAGCGCAACGTGTCCTGGTCAATTCCAGGGCCGTCGTCGCGCGCCGTCACCTGGAGGCCGAAATCTTCGCCACGCTCGGCCAGGCTGAGCGAGATGGCACCCGACCTGGCGTACTCGTAGATGTTGCGAGTCACCTCCGAGACGGCCGTCGTAATCTTAATCTGCGTGGTCGAGTCGAATCCGATCTCGCGCGCCAGCCGCCGCACGCGGTCGCGCACCTTGATGATGTCGCCCTCGCGGCGAACATAGACATCTCCGAGGCGGGTGGAAACAATATCCTTCATAGTGGTCAGTGGTCGGTGGTCAGTGGTCAGTAGAAAACAGTCAGTATTTAACTGACCGCTGACCACCGACCACTGACCACTGTTTTATCTTGCCACAAGCACGGTCGCGTCGTCAGCGGCGCGGGCGTAGTCGCGCATCAGGATGCCGGCCAGCATCTGGGGCGTGCGCCGCAGAAGCTCCGGGTATGACTCTATGTCCCAGGAGGCGCTGACCCCGTCGCTCGCCATAATCAACGTCGCGCCTTCGGCCCACGGGTACGTCCAGACGCGCACGGTCCCGAGCCGCGCGCCGAGCGTGCCGTTGCCAGACAATGGGGCGGCGTGCTCCGGCGCATTATAGACGCGCACCATGACGTTGCCGACGCCCGAATAGTGAAAGCGGCCCGCGGCCATGTCAATAATCGTCGCGCCGATGACCGCGCCGCGCGTCGCGCGCATGGCGTTGTGGAGCGCAGGCAAAATCTCGTCGAGCGGCTCGCCCGTCCAGTCCTCCAACTGGTCTATGGCCACGTCCGCGGCCTCCTTCGCGCCCGGCCCGTGACCGAGCCCGTCTATCACCGCCAGCAGCGTGCGCTTGCCCAGCGTCTTGATGAAATAGGCGTCGCCGTTAGTCTCCTCGCCGGGATGCGGGCGGCTCCAGACGCCGAAGCGTCGCGCCTCGTTCGCGCCTCGGTCCACGTCATCGTGCCCGCCTCGCAGCCACTTGCGCGCGAGCAGGGCCGTCCCATGAGAAGTGCGGCGCGGCGACATGGTGAGCCGCGAAGTGTTCCGCAGGGTCGAGTAGACGTCGAACTCGTCCATCAGGCGGCGGATCGCTCCCATTCCCGCGCCGAGGCTCCCGCTCGTGGAGACGCCGTCGCGAATGGCGCGGTCCAGGTCATAGATGCCGGGCCCTGTGTCCCAGTAGTAAAGCTCAAGGCCGGGCGCGTCCCCGAGCGGCGTGGTGTAGTGTAGCCAGCCGCCCCCGGCTGCGTAGCGCGCGGCGTTGGTCCCGATCTCCTGCACGACTATGTCAATCTCGGCCAGCGTCGTTTCTTCAAACCCGAGGTCGCCCGCGAACCTGTGGACGGCGCGCCGCGCCGTGCCAATCTGGGCCTCGTCCTTGATCTCGATGGAATGAATCTCTCTCATTAAAAAGTCTGGAGTCTGGAGTCTCGGAGTCTCGGAGTCAACTGGTCAAAAACAATTTCTGTCTTTGACTCTGGACTCCAGACTCTCAGACTCTGAGACTTCTTTACGCCTTCCAGCGGAGGACGGTGACGCGCGTGCCCTGGCCCGGCTCGGATTCGATCTTGAACTCGTCTACGAGACGCTTAGAGCCGGGCAGTCCTTTACCGAGGCCGCGGCCCGTGGAGAAACCGTCGCTCATGGCCTGTTCGATGTTGGGGATGCCGGGGCCTTTGTCTTCGAAGATCAGGCGAAGGGCCTGCCGCCCGTAAGTGTCCGCGGTCGGCTGCGCGATTAGTCGCCCGCGTCCGGCGTACTTGACGACGTTGCGGGCCAGTTCGGAGGCGACCGTGGCGAGCCGTGTTTGGTCTATGACGCGAAAACCCAGCGCGGCGGCCAGGGCACGCACCTGATTACGCGCGACCGCAATATCGTGGTCGTTCTCAAGTGCGATTGTCTTGCTTTCCAACCGCGCTCAACCCCCAGTAAGCTTGTTCTTCCTCTTCGTCGCCATTGTCGAACTCGCTGCGCAGCAGCTTGAAGCCCTCGTCCACGTTGAGGACCGTGTCCACTCCCTTCAATTCGAGGCCAAGCTCGACGAGCGTGATGGCGACCGCGGGCTGCATGCCGACGACCACCGTGCGCGCGTCCATGATGCGCGCCATCGCCGCGATGTCCGAGAGCATACGCCCGATGAACGAATCCACCATCTCCAGCAGCGAGATGTCGATCAGGACGCCGCGCGCTCCCGTGCGCTCCAGCTCCGAGAGGATGCGCTCCTGTAGATGTATGACCGTCTGATCGTCCATATCAACCTGAATCGGGACAATCAACACACGCCCAACTTTAAGAATCGGAATGCGAGCACCATTCATAGATTTTTGCTCCGCAAAAAATAGTGGTCAGTGGTCAAGGGCAGTGGTCAGTGGTCGGTGGTCAGTGGTCAGTGAAAAACAGAAACTCGGCGCCGCTCATCGTCTTTCTTTTAACTGACCACTGACCACCGACCACTGACCACTGCCTTTAACATTCTTCCCGCCGCTGGTTGTCGCCGGTGATGCTGGCCCCGTGGGCGGCCAGGCTGTTGACGGTGTGTGCGGCGGCGTCCGTACCGTTGGACATCTGGGCCAGCGCCTTGGCCGGGACGACCGTGCGCCCGATCATCTCCAATGCGAGCTTGATGCCGTCGGACATCTGCGCGCGCGTGGTGATCTGCGTGAGGTCTATGCCGAGCTGCACCATCGTCTGCGCGATTGCCGGAGAGACGCCCGTCAGGATGCAGCGCGCGCCCATCAAACGGGCCGCCGTCACGGTCTTGATGAGGTGGTTGGCCACCAGCGTGTCCATCGTCTTGACGCCCGTGATGTCCAGGATGGCTATGGTCGAGCTCGTCTCGACGACCTTTTGCAAAAGCGCCTCCATCATCATCTGCGCGCGGCGCGAATCCAGCGTGCCGATGATGGGCAGCGTCAGAATCTTGTCCCAGACTTTGATGACGGGCGTGGAGAGCTCCATCATGTCCTCGCGCTGCTGGCGGATGATCTCCTCGCGCGAGCGTATGTAGTTCTCGACCATGACGAGCCCCATCTTGTCCAGGAGGCTAGTGAAGTACTGCATCTCGCTGACAAGCGAGTCGGCGTTGCCCTTCAATTCTTCGGCCAGCAGCGGCAGGATCGTGTTGCGTAGCGACAGAATGTAGGTCGCGTTTTCGAGCGGCGTGTAGCCCTTGACGGCGCGGGCGCGGGAAATCTCGTTGAGAAAGGCGCGCATCTCGTCAAAGGTGGCGGCCTCGAACTCGTCCCCGCCCGACTCCTTAATCGAGCGCGCCAGCATATCCACGATCTGCTGCGACTGCCGGCGAAGCTCCTTCTTCGGAATCAGCTCGTCGCGGAACTCGCCGGACTCAAGCCTATCCTTGATCCAGAGATTGATGATCTCATCGTGCCGCTTGACGAGAAGGTTGACGACCGTTGACGTGTCGTGCGTCTGGGCCGGGTTTTCAACAGACATCCTTTAATCCTCAAGAGAAGCGTGTGCCCGGAAGACCCTGGGAAGCGGTCCTGAGGCCACGCT
>DATEMM010000420.1:0-4163 GCA_035275605.1 Pyrinomonadaceae bacterium | reverse complement strand
GACGTCAAACACGTAAGACATCCCCATGAAAGTAAAGAAGGAGATGCCGATGGGGAGGTGCGTGACGGGCACTGCGAGCGTCCGAAGGCCGATTCCGGCCAGGAGGTAGTTGAGATTGGTGACGAGAAAGCTGGTATATTTGAAAGCGCACAGCAGCAGCAGATTACCCGCGACACTGAGCACCACGAAGAGACGCCGCCGCCGCGGCTGGGCGCTCGCGTCAATCATCAGCGCCCCGGCGTAATTCAAGAGGATGGAGACGAGCAGCAGCGCGACGTAAAGCTTTTCGCCCCACGCGTAGAAGAGAAGACTGGCAGTGAGGAGCAGGTAGTTGCGCCAACTCTTTGGCGAACAGAAATAGAGCCCCAGCACGAGGGGGAGAAACAGGAACAGGAATAGCGGCTCAGTAAATAGCATCGAATCAAAATCGCAGGAACCAATGGATGAGCATTTTAGACGAATATGTGAAGTCAGCCCCAAGCCCGCAGCACGCCCTGGACATTTTCAAAGGCGAATGGGCGTCAATTCTCCCGACCGCCTACGCACATTGGAAGGCAGGCTCAATCCCGCTCTTCGAGGACGCGCGCCTCGAATGGTTTAAAACACAAATCGGCGGCCTCGAAGGCAGGACCGTGCTCGAACTAGGGCCACTTGAGGCCGGGCACTCCTACATGTGCGAGCACTCCGGCGCGGTAGAGATCACAGCCATTGAAGCCAACACCCGCGCCTACCTCAAATGCCTCATCATCAAAGAAGTGCTGGAACTAAAACGCACGCGCTTTCTCTGCGGAGATTTCGTCGAATACTTGCGGGCCAATCAAGCGACGTTCGACGTTTGTCTCGCCAGCGGCGTGCTCTACCACGTTCTGAATCCGGTCGAACTCATCGCGCTCGCGGCGCGTGCGGCGGAGCGCCTTTTTCTCTGGACACACTATTACGACCGGGCGATTATCAAAAGAACCTCATACCTCTCCGTTAAATTTACAGCCCACGAGAAATCCGTGTACGAGGGCTTCCAGCATACGCTACACCGTCATGAGTACCAGTCTACTCTCGCGCAGAAGGGGTTCTGCGGCGGAAGCGCGCCGTTCAGTCACTGGCTCAGCCGCGAAGAGATTCTGGCGTGCCTTGAATACTTCGGCTTCAAAAATCTTCGGATAAACCTGGAGGACCCGGCTCATCCGCACGGGCCCTGCTTCACTGTCGCAGCCTGGCGATAGCGGAATCATTCTCGCGCGCCTTCTTGTCCGGGCTGCTTCCAGGGCTTAACTGCGCGGGGAACTCGCGCCATCGCAAAATCCTCTGTCTCCAGCGTCAGGTTCGGATTGTAATACGGGTCGCTTACGAGCAGGTGGCCCCATTTAAGTCTCATGTAATCTCGTTCTCTGGCGGCGCGGTCGCGATGCTCAGGCGCTTCGTCCGAGCCGCGCGTGGCCGATTCCAGGTGATATAGCTCCGCGTAGGGAGTCCAGAGAATACGATACCCGCGCTCGCGTATGCGCAGACAGAGGTCTATGTCGTTGTAGGAGACTGGGAGGTTGATTTCGTCAAGCCCTTCGACTTCTTCAAAGACTTCGCGGCGCAAGACCATGCAAGCGCCTGTGACGGCCGAGTAGTTCTGTATGACCTGCGCCCGCGCTGCGTAGCCGACGCTCTCTCTGGGAAAATGCCTGTGCGCGTGTCCCGCTATTCCGCCGATGCCGAGGACGACGCCCGCGTGTTGAATCCTGTCGTCAGCGTAATACAACTTTGCCCCGACGGCCCCGATCTCCGGCCTGATGGCGTGACTGACCATCTCGCCTAGCCAACCCTTAGAGATGACTTTGACGTCGTTATTCAGGAGGCAGAGCAAGTCGCCTTTCGACTGGCGGACGCCGAGGTTATTAATCCTGGCAAAATTAAAAGGGGCGTCGTGCCTTATGACGCGGACGCGAGAATCTCCCTGAATCTCTTCGAGGAAGACGAGCGTGTCCGGACTCGCGCTCCGGTTATCAATTATCAACAGCTCGATGGCCGGGTAAAAGGTCTCTTCGAGAACGCCCCGGACGGCCTGGCGCAGGAGGTCCAGGCGGTCCCGCGTGCTCATAATCACGCTGACGAGCGGTGTGTGCTCCGGAAGCGAGTAGATGACGCGATGGGTGTGGACGGCGGCAGCCGTGACCTCTGCGTTGACGCCTCGACGCTCGAAATGAGCGCGGATGGCGTCGCGCGCGGCTTCGTGCGCGTACTCCTTTTCCTGCCCGTCCAGCGCGACCGAGCCGGGGATGGCGCGCCAGTGGTAGAGAATGTGCGGGATGTGCCGAATCTGTTCAGGCGAAACCTGCTCTATAACCCGCAGCGCGAGGTCGTAATCCTGGCTCCCAGGGAAACCCTCTCGGAGACCGCCGATGCTCTCCACGAGCGATTTACGATAGACCCCCAGGTGTGTAATCAGGTTGTAGGAATAGAAGAGGTCCGGGTTCCAGGCGGGTTTAAAGTGTGGCCCGTGGCGCGCTCCCTCTGCGCTGAGCTTATCCTCGTCGCTGTAGATTAAGGCCGCGTCACGGTGCGCGTTCAATTCTTCCACGACCATGTAGAGCGCGTGCTCGGATAATTCGTCGTCGTGGTCAAGAAAGGCCACGAACTCTCCAGTCGCGAGCGCCAGCGCGCTGTTGGACGCGGCGGCGATGTGTCCGTTCTCGCGGCGGAAGCTGACTTTAATCCTCTCGTCCTGGCCCGAGTACTCTTCGAGCACGCGGCGGACGTGCGGGCTTGTCGAGCAATCGTCCGCGATGCAGAGTTCCCAATCAGTGTAAATTTGCCTGCGGACGGATTCGATGGCGGCGCGCAGCCAGCACTCAGCTATCTCGTAGGTCGGCATCAAGACCGAGAGGAGCGGGCGATACTCCAGCTCTTCGATTCTTGCCTTGATGGCTTCGCGGTCCGCGTCCGTCAGCGTCCCGTGCTCTCTAATCCATTTCTCGTACTGAGGAGAGGTCTGTGAGGAACTGTTGGAGGCCGAACGAAGCCGGCGGCGGAGCGGGAAAAGTAGACGGTCCTTGGCCCGCCCGTAATGGTTGACCCACCGCCAGGCCCTCGAATTGAGGATGTTGTTAAGTTGTGTGGCCTTCGCCGTCAATTCCGTCGAGACCGCTTGCAAGGCATTCTCCCTGGCCCGCAACTCCTGGTCTCTGGCCAGCAACTCCTGCTCTTTTGCTTCCAACCTGCTGTCAGCCTGGCGCGTCAGGCTATCCGCTCCATCCCCAGGGGCGGGCGTTGCTTTCTCCTCTTTCCTGAGGACGGCGATGACTTCGTGATGCCCGTTCTGTAATAAGAGTTCTATCTCAAAGCGCGCGTTGAATCGTTCCTTGAGAGCGAGCAGCACTTCCATGATCTCAGCCTGCGTCCAGACGTGAAAGTGTATGCTGTAGTCGAGCTCCATCAGGCGTGCGGCCTCGGCCTTCATCGCCGCCTCGCCCTCAGCCTTGCTGACGAGCCTGGCCCACTCCCTGAAGTGCTGCTCTTTCGACCACTCCGGCCCTTCCGCGTAGTCCCTGAGCAGGTGCTCCAGCGTAGTGACGGGTCTATCCGCATCGAAGGTGAACCTTTTGTCCGGAACGGCCAGGTAGAGGACGCCGCCAGGGCGCAGGACCCTGAGCATGTTCATCAAAGCATTGATGGGATTCTGGCAATGCTCAAGAAAGTGATTGGCGATGACGAAGTCCTGCGTCTCGTCCTCGAAGACCTCAAGCCGCTCGCCGTCACTGATGATGTCAACCGGGACAAGCGGCAGCGCTTCCAGCTCAGGGTAGTGACGGCGCAGCTCTGCGGCGTGCATTCGATCGACATACCTGACCTTGGCTGCCTTCGGTACTTCGAGCGGGTTGTGTAGAGCGCCGATTTCGATGCCTTGACCCTGCAAGTAAGTGTTGGCGATAAGTCTCCGGTTCATCTCAGCAGTGCGGAAATCGGTGGGCAGAATTGGCGCGAGCCCGCCAGGGCTCTATACGGTTCGTCTCCATTGAAGGGCTGTTTCGTGCAGGTCGCCGCCAATTTACAGGGAGCGTCTTGCGAGGTCAAGCGCGACGATAGTTTTACTCGCGGCCCCCTGGGCAACGGGTCTCTTGACGCATCCGGTGCGCGCAGAATAGACTCGCATCTTCCGCCGAAAGCCGGTCGAAAAA
>DATEMM010000419.1:0-3086 GCA_035275605.1 Pyrinomonadaceae bacterium | reverse complement strand
ATTGTATTTTTATCCTGACAATCTCTGTCCATCCCTGTTTGAATCTCCATCGAACTGAACCGCTACCCAATAATCCGGCTCCGGGCAGAGGCGAAAATCAATTTCCCAGGTGGAAGTCGTCGAAGAGATGGTTCTTCTCGTGTACGATCACGATGATGAGGATGACCACTACCGCGATGCCTGCGATGATGGCAATCTTCGCCCCCTTCGACAGGCTGTTACTTTGCTTGGGCTGAATTTGCGGGTCAACGATTGCCAGCCGCTTACTCGCCCTCGCCTCTGAGACGAGCCGGTCAATGTCCGCCTTCAAGGTCGCTCCCGCCCGCGTCTCTCTCTTTACCACGGTGGCGGATTCGCGCGTCTCGCTCACTTCGTCAGCTTTGACGGCAGGAGGCGGCGCAGTCTGAGCGTAGCTGCGGGGCGCAAAGAGCGTCCAGACTAAAGTGACAACCAGCGCGGCGCACGCGTATTTTTTGAGCATGAATTCTCCTTGCAAGATCGTCAACGGTGATTCTTCGGTTGAAGATCAAAGAGATCGAGGACGCGAGGATATCTGCGGGCTTATACCACTAATCCGGCAAAGCCACAATAACCGTTGACGGGGACCGCCGACGAATTAACGGCGCTGGCAGCGCGGGCAGAAGAAGGTTGAGCGCCCGGCGTGCGAGATGCGGCGGATAGGAGAGCGACACGCGGGACAGGGCTCGCCCTCGCGGTCGTAGACGCGCCAGTGCCCTTCGTAGCTCCCGCCGAAATAGCTGCCCTCTATGTTCTCCGGATCGACGTTCATGGTCGAGCCGTGCGCGATTGCTTCCGAAAGAATCTCCAGGATGGCACGGTGCAGGCGCGGGACGCGTCTGCGGCTGAGCTCGGCGGCGGCGATGAAGGGATTGATGCGGGCCGCGAACATGGCCTCAGCCGCGTAGATGTTGCCGAGGCCGAGCACACGCTTTTGATCCAGCAGCGTCTCTTTCAGGGTGCGGCGCGAGCGCGCGAGCGAGGCGTGCAGGTAATCAATCGTGAACTCGTCGGAGAAAGGCTCCGGCGCAAGCTCGCTGAGCTCTTTCGCCTCGTAAAGCTCCGAAGACTGGACGATCTTCATCAGCGCGAAGTGACGCTGATCTGTGAAGACGAGTTGCCGGTGGTTATCCAGGTGAAAGAGCGCATGAGTGTGCTTGGGCAAAAGAGCTTCGGCTGGCAGGTAGAGGAACCTTCCGGTCATACGCAGGTGCGTAATCAGCGCCCGCCCGTTGTCCAGCCAGAACAGTATGTGTTTCCCGCGCCGCCCGGTGGAATCGATTCGCGCGCCGCGCAGGGCGCTCGCGAAGCGGCGCGGCGGAGTCTCGGGCGCGAGCCCTGCGCGCAGTAATCTGGCGGCGACGATGGTGCGGCCCCTGACGATGCGGTCAAGGGCGCGCGCCACCAATTCGACTTCAGGTAATTCAGGCACAGGGGATAAAAGCAGAATTCAGGAGTCAGAATATAAGGCGGAGAACCACTACTGTTTTTATTCTGGATTCTGGCTCCTGGCTTCTGACTCCTGCTCTTCAGGTTGAAGATTGTTTCAGCGCCAGTCGCTCTCCCTCAGCCAAAAGCTCATTGACTTTGGCTACTGACGTCGCTTCCGAATAGATGCGCAGCACGGGCTCGGTTCCTGATTGACGGAACAGGAGCCAGGACTCGTCCTCGTAGAGCAGCTTCGTGCCGTCCAGCGTCTCAACCCCGCAAACCGCGTGGCCCGCGACTTCGCCCGGCGGCTTCGCGGCCAGGCCCAAGACCAAATCCTGCCCGCGCCTGACCTCACAGTGCAGGTCGCGCCGCCCGAAATAGAATTCGCCGAACTCCCTGTGCATCTCTTTAACCATCCGGGACGGACTCTTGCCCGACGTGATGACAGCTTCCAACAGCAACAGGCTGTTGAGCACGCCGTCGCGTTCGGGGATGTGGCCGCGCACACCTATGCCGCCGGACTCCTCCGCGCCTATCAGGATGTCCTCTTTGAGCATCAGGTCCGCGATGTACTTGAAGCCGATCGGCGTGTCGTAGAGTTTGAGGTCGTGCGCGCGTGCGATGCGATTGGTTAAGATTGACTGCGAGAAGGTCCGCACCACTCCGCCCGTCATCCCGCGCTCACGCGCCAGGTGCAGGAGGACGAGCGGCACGACCTCGTGCATGGTCATCGTCTCGCCAAGCTCATTGACAGCGCCCACGCGGTCCGCGTCGCCGTCCGTCGCCAGCCCCAAACTCGCGCCCGTTTCTTTGACGCGCGCCATCAAAGCGCCCAGGTTGCGGTCAATCGGCTCCGGGTTGACCCCGCCAAAGAGCGGGTCTCGATTGGCCCGGATGGTCTCGACCTGTAGATTGCCACCCTGCAAGAAGCTCTCGACCCAGCGCCCGCCGGAGCCGTGCATCGGGTCAACGATTACCTTGAGGCCAGCGCTTCGCAATCGCTCCAGGTCAATGTAAGCGGCGACCTGCGCGCGGTAACTCGCGATGCTCGAAGCGAGCATTTCGCCCGTCAGAGAGTCCTCGACGATTTGCCGTCGCGGGGCGTTCGCGTCAACCAGGGATTCGACAAGCGAGGTGATTTCTGGCGAGGCGCTCCCGCCCCAGGGAGCCTTGATCTTGAAGCCGTTAAAGTCCGCCGGGTTGTGCGAAGCCGTGATGACCACGCCGCCCGCGGCCCCGTTCAGCTTCACCGCCCACGAGACGACGGGCGTTGGCACAGCTTCATCGAAGAGCGCGATTCTGAGACCGTTTCCGGCCATGACTTCCGCCACGCGCGCCGCGAACTGTTCGGAGAGAAAGCGCCTATCATAGCCGACGATGACGAGAGGAGCGCCCTGTGCCAATGAATCAGCAGACGCCTTCTCTCCCTGACCTTGTAGATAATCTGCGTAGGCTTGAGCGACGCGCTCCAGGTTACTGAAAGTGAAGCTCTCGGCGATGACGGCGCGCCAGCCGTCTGTCCCGAAGCGGATTGGCGCGAGGCCCTCCTTTTGACTCACGACGAAGAGCCCCCGGTCTGCGTGTAATCCGTCAAAGACGTTTTGTCGCCCAGCACCGCGCCCGCGCCGACCTGCGCC
>DATEMM010000418.1:0-6025 GCA_035275605.1 Pyrinomonadaceae bacterium | reverse complement strand
CAGCCTCTTCTCCAAGGCGACTATCGTCTCGACGTTCTGCTTCTCTACGGGCGAGAGCTCCGCGGGCTCCTGCCCCTCTTCGACGCGCTTATACCAGGGCTGGAAATCGAAGTACTGTTGGAGCCAGAGCGCGTTAAAGGTGCGGCCCTTGCGCGCGTAGAATTCGTTACGCATCAGTCTCAGCTCGTGCAGCCCGAGGCCGGCCAGCATCGCCTCCGTCAGCACAGTATCCTGGAAAAGCTCCATGTCGCCGGGCGAGACTGCAACATGGCGCTGCTTCTTCTGCGCCGCGATGATCGTCTCCAAATTCTTTCGCTCAATCGCGGACAATTGTTTCGGGTCGTAACCGGACTTTGGCTCGTACCAGTAGCGCTCCTCGAAATACTGCTGGAGCCAGGGCTCGTCGTCGAAGCGCTTGCCGTGAATCGCCTCGACCTCGGCGCGCAAGACGCGCCACTCCGCGCCCGTGTGCTCGCCGAGCTGCTTAACTGTGAAGGGGCGCGTTTGGTAGAAGCGCAGGTCGCCCGGCTGTATGTTCTCGTGCTGAGTGGATTCTGCCTCGCGTATGAGGTCCAGGTTACGCCGCTCCACCTCGTTGAGCATAGAGTTCTGAAACGCCGGATCGGGCTTGTACCAGGCGCGCTCTTTCAAGTAGCCCTGGATGTACGGGTCTTTGAAGACGCGCCCGTGGCGGCCGAAGACTATCCCGCGCAGGAATTTCAGGTCGTCTAGGCTCAGGTCCTTGAGCTGATCTAGTTGAACGGTGCCCCTGGCAAAGTCGAACTGCTCCCAACGGCCGAGCGCGTCCTGCGCCCTCGCGACGGAGAGTGCGGAGCAAGCGATGAGAAGAGCAAGGGAGAGAAGAAACGGGCGAAGCAGCGTGCGGGACGAGCGAAACATACGAGACTTTCCTTAATTGACCTGTAGTGACGGCGAAGCAGCAGACCATCTGTCCTCTAAAAAGACTGCTCGCGCGTCCGCTCAACTGACGGCTGCCGGGCCTGATTTTGCAATGTCGTGCGTGCCTGACGGGGCTGGGACTGGCTGGGAGTCAATCAGCCTGTGGCTTGGTCTTCTTCCACGATCTCGTAGGTGGAGACGATCTCGACGGTCGGGCGGAGGGTGGCTGCGACGCTGCAATATTTGGTCTCGGAAAGCTCTATGGCCTGTGCCAGCGCCTTCTCGGAAATTCCCCGCCCGCGCACGATGTGCAGGACTTCCATCCGAGTGAAATGGCGCGGGTGCTCGGCCCGGCGCTCGCCGCGAACTTCCACGCGGTAATCTGTCACCTGCTGCCGCTTTTTTTGGAGGATGGAGATGACGTCCACGGCCGTGCAACTGCCGAGCGCGATGAGCAGCAGTTCTACGGGCGTAGCGGCGCTGGCGCGCTCGTGGTCTGTGTCCAGCACCTGCGCGTGCCCGCTCGGGCTGGTGCCGACGAAGAGGTCTTTGCCGGCAAAGTGGATGATGGCTTTCGCATCGTTCGTGACCATGAAATTCGTCCTCCGGTTTGTTCCCGAAGCATAGCACAGTCCGGACGGTTGAGGCCGGGCAGCCAAATAGGAGCAGAGTCCGGATTAGAAAACAGAATTCCTTGGAAGTCGTCCGCAAGTCCCAACGGGGCGAAATACATATTGCGCCCTTTCAGGGCTTATCTAATGGGCGATCTGTTATCTGGGGCGTTGCCCCAGGCTCTCTTATTATCGCCCCGTTGGGGCTCTGGGTGACTTTCCTCAGATTGTCTTATTCATAATCAATTATAGAGATGACCCGGATGGAGTCGGATTTTCTCCGAATTATTAGGCGGCGGACAATAATTTGGATGTTGAAACCTGAGCCCCTACGGGTCTAAAATATTACCGCCTGTTCATTCCAAGAGGAGTGATTGATTCAAGAAGGAGGAATCTATCATGTCCCCCACCTCCAGACGGATTGTCCCGCTTCGTTCGCTCGTGTCCCTCGTAATCTTCCTGGCGGCAATTTTCGGAAGCGCGCTCATTGCCAACGCGCAGAGGGCCGTCGGCGAGAAGAAGGCTGCGGACAAACCTCTGTACGTCGAATATAAGGGTGTGCGTATCGGCATGGTGACTGACGAGGTGCGTAAGAAGCTGGGTGTCCCGACCGACAAGGGTGACGTCCAGGACTTCTTCGTCTTCTCGGACAAGGAGTCGGCCCAGGTCTTCTACGACAAAGAGCACAAGGTGATGGCCGTCTCGGTCAACTACGTCGGCGACGATAGCGGCGCGCCGCTGCCGAAGGTCGTGCTCGGGATAGAGATCGAAGCGCAGGCGGACGGAGCGATGCACAAGATGGTTCGCTACCCGGACGCAGGCTATTGGGTCTCTTACAACCGGACGGGCGGGGGCGACCCGCTCGTGACCGTGACGATGCAAAAAATTCAATAATTGCGCAACGATTTTGCGCGGCAACCCCCTTAACCTGATTTGAATCAGAAGAGGCGGGTTGCCCTACGGCATGGGGCCGTGTCATCATGATGGCGACCCCTTCTTCGCGCGCGCTTTTTCCCCGCAGCGCCGAAGAGATTAAAAGTTCTTGCCTCTCCTCTTTACTCTTCCTGTAGTTCGGCAATTCTCCCCTTTCCCCCTTTGCAAAAGCGGCCGGTCGGCGTGGCCCAGGATGGGCGTTCGCGTCTTCGTGCCGTGATGTTTAGAGGAATACGGACAGTCAATACTTGAAAGTGGAGGAATTGGTAATGAATCGAATTAGAAGAATCTTCAGCGTATCGCTCGTGCTCGCCCTGGCCGCCGTAGGCGTGACGACTCAGGCGCAGGTACGCACGAACCGGGCGACCACGCAGCAGGTGCGGCAGTTGATTCGCCGGATAGAGAACCGGACGGACGTTTTTCGCACCAGCCTGGAAAATTCGCTCGACCGGAGCCGGATTAACGGCACCAACGCCGAGGACGACATCAACCGATTCGTATCGGACTTTGAAAGCTCGACGAACGCGTTGCGTGATCGCTTCAACGCGCGGCAGGACGTTTCGACCGAGGTTCAGAATGTGCTCGACCGGGCGGCGGTGATAGACCGCTTCATGAGGCGCAACCGCGTCGGCGGGAACGCGGAAGGGAATTGGGCGACCCTACGCGTTGACCTGAACGAGCTGGCGCGCCTCTACAACATTTCGTGGCGTTGGGACAACAGGAACTATCCGACCAGTAACTATCCGGCCAACAACTATCCGAACAACTATCCGCCGGTCAACAGCGCCGCGAACTGGCTGACCGGCACGTATCGCCTGGATGCAACGCGCAGCGACGACGCGCGCTCCATCGCGGCCCGCGCCACCAGCACTCTTCCTTACAGAAATCGTCAGAGGGTTCTTGATTCGCTGACGGCTCGCCTGGAATCGCCGACCAATCTAGCCATAGACCGGCGCGGGCGCAACGTGACCATCGCGTCTTCTCGCGCCCCGCAGTTCACCTTCGAGGCCAACGGCATCGAGAACACTGAGACCGGCGCGAACGGGCGCGTGGTTCGCGTCCGCTCTATCCTTAACGGCGATCAACTGGTCGTCACTTCTACCGGGGACAGGGACACGGATTTTAGCGTGACCTTTGACCCGATTGAGCAGGGACGCCGTCTGCGCGTCACGCGTCGCATCACGGACATTAACCTGACGTCGCCGATAACGGTTGTCAGCGTCTACGACAAGACTTCGGATGTTGCTCAGCTAGACCTTTACAACTACGGGCCTGGATATTCCGGCACCGGGTCGGGGTCAATCTCGACGAGCGGAGATTTCGCAGTGCCGGACGGCACACAGCTCGTCGCCGTGCTCAACGACAATCTGACGACTCGGGACACGCGCGAGAATGACCGCTTTACGATGACCGTGCGCTCGCCGTCGCAATACGACGGTGCCGTCATCAGCGGCTACGTCACGGGCGTCAACCGTTCGGGCCGCATCACGGGCCGCTCGGAGATGGTTCTCAACTTCGACAGCATACGGCTGCGCGATGGCCGGACGTACCGCTTCGCCGGAATCACTGAGACGGTGCGAACGTCTAACGGCGACACCATCAACGTCGATAACGAAGGCTCTGTCAGAGATGACAACCGCACGACCACCACGGCCCAGCGGGCAGGCATCGGCGGGGCCGTCGGCGCGATCATCGGCGCGATTGCCGGCGGCGGCAAGGGCGCTGCCATCGGAGCCATTATCGGCGCGGGCGCGGGCGCAGGCTCAGTCTACGTCCAGGGCAAGGACGACCTGGAGCTGCTCAGCGGCACGGAAGTGACCCTGAGAGCCTCCGGCCCCAGATAGAAACTTTCAGCCTTAAAAACTGAAAGGGTAAAGGGACGCAGAGAGCGTGGCGGCCAGGTATACACTGAGCCGCCACGCTCTCTGCGTCCTTCTTCTCTTTCAAAGCCGCTTCCGGACTGTTCCCCGCCGGGCAGGGTAGATGCTAGGATTCCACGTTCTCAATCCGTGCCTTTCAGAAGGAGAAGAGGAGTGGTTAGCGCGACAGCGATTCTCAGCAACCTGCCGGACGAGTTGCGGCTTCAGCGGTTGGAGGCGCTGGTCGTCGCGAGCGAAACTCTCAACCGCGCCTCGGGCCTCGACGACATCCTTCAGGCCATCCTCACGCTCATCAAAACCCAGCTCGAAGCCGAGCGCGCGACAGCCTTCCTGCATGACCGGCGCACCGGAAAACTGCACGCGCGGCAGATGAGCGGCTCCCAGCACACCGAGATAGTGCTGGAGAAGGGCGTCGGCGTGGCCGGTTACGTGGCGGAGACAGGCGAGAGCGTTCTGATTAACGACGTCACTTCCGACCCGCGCTTCGACCCTTCGACCGATAGGCGCACCGGGTTCAAGACTAGAAATATGCTCTGCGTGCCGTTGCGCGACCCCGAAGGCGAATTGATGGGGTCGCTCCAGGCGATCAACAAGCGGGAGGGAGAGTTCTCAGCCGCGGACCTTTCTTACCTCGAATCCTTCGCCGCGCTGGCCGCCGTCGCCGTCGAGCGTGAACAACTGGCACAGGAGGCTTTCCGCTCAAAGCTGCTCTCAACCGAACTCGAACTGGCCCGCAAGATTCAGCAGCGGCTTCTCCCGCCTCCCGGAAAAATAGCCCTGCCCGCGCCGTTCTCGGCCTGGGGCATCAGCCAGGCTTGCTTCGACGTGGGCGGCGATGCCTACGACGCGCTCGTGCTGCCCTCTGGCGAGTGCGCGTTCTGGGTCGCGGACGTGAGCGGGAAGGGGATTGGCGCGGCGCTCCTGATGACCACGCTCCAGACGGAGCTTCGCGCGCTGGTCAGGGCAGAGAGCGACCTGGCCCGGCTCGCGACGAAGTTGGACGAGCGCGTGATGGCGGTCGCGCCGCTTGGCACCTATGCGACGCTCTTCCTGGGCGTGCTCTCGCCCGAAGATGAGCGCCTGCGCTACATCAACGCGGGCCACGTCCCGCCGGTCTGGTTAAACTCACAGACGGAGATTGAGAGGACGTTCGAGGTCAGCGGGAAACTGATCGGGCTCCCTGTGCCAAGCGACGGATACAGTGAGGGGTTGATTGATTTCAAGAGAGGCGAGCGCCTGGCCGTTTTCAGCGACGGGGTGACGGATGCGGAGAACACTTCGGGCGAGACCTACGAGGAGAAGGGGCTGGCCGCGGGCCACGCGCATCTGACAGCGCCCGAGGTCGAAACGATTGGGCAAACTTTCTTCGAAGACCTGGACCGCTTTCGCATGGGAGCCCCGGCCAAAGACGACACGACATACCTGGTCGTCGGCCTGAACTAACAGAAAGCACAAATAAAACCACGAAGGCACGCCAGCCCTCAGAAGAGATGCCTGATTCTCTTCTCGGATCCTGACGTGCCTTCGTGGTCAGTTCTGCTCGACGGGAGAAAAATCAAGCAGAGGCTTGCTGTAAAAAGATCGTGTCGTACTGGGCGCGTATTTTGAAGCCCGCTCTCTGGTAGAAGGCTGCGGCCTGCTGGTTCTGCTCGTTGACCAGGAGGGAGACGGCCTTGGTGCGCGCCAGCAGGTTCCGGGTCA
>DATEMM010000417.1:0-20873 GCA_035275605.1 Pyrinomonadaceae bacterium | reverse complement strand
TGGCACACGCGGGCCACGCCCTGCACCATGAAGACCCGAAGATGCTGATCGGGATGCCCTGGTTCCTGACCACGAGCGTCTACATGGGCGTGTGGTACGTCTTCACCTACTGGTTGGAGGTGCCCTACGTCTCTGGCTTCTCGGCTGGAGTGCTCACAGGGTTCGTCGTCTACTACTGCTTTCACCACGTACACCATCACTTCAACCCGAAAAACGCCTGGTATAGAAAGCTGCGAACCCACCACAAGATTCACCACCAGGTGCCAGGGGCCAACTTCGGAGTCACGATGCGGTTCTGGGACCGCGTCTTCGGCACGACCTACCAAAAAGACTCGGGCGGCGCGAAGAAGAGAGCAGGCACGGCGGGTCCCAGGTCGGTGTGATTCGAGAGTTCAATAACCCCATGTTTTTAGACCCCGAAGGGGTCTAAAGCATATGTGACCCGTTCGGGGTCTCAATCCCTTTCTCACGATATTCGAGGGGCGGCGTCATGGTATGCATCCGGCGCGGACTCTTGCTATGATGTAACCGTAAGCTGAAAATCGCCGAATCTGCCGAGAGCCTTGCACCCCGAACCAGCGCAGACCACAGACGTTGAAATCCTCCGCGCCGTGGCGGGCGGGGACGAACAGGCGTTGGCCGCGCTCTATGATCGCTACAGGCTAATCCTTTTCGGCCTCATACTCCGTATATTACATAGTCAGCCGGAGGCTGAAGACGTCTTGCAGGAGGTTTTCCTGCAAGTCTGGCGCAGAGCTTCGGATTTCGACGAAACGCGCGGGCGCCCCTTCACCTGGCTGGTGACGCTGGCGCGCAGCCGCGCCATTGACCGCCTGCGCTCGACGAGCGCGCGCGACCGGACTGCTCAGGAGGCAGCCCGCGCTGTGCCAGATAGCATCTCGGATGCAGCCGACGATGCCGTCCGGTCCGAGCAGGGAGCAATCGTGCGCGGCGCCCTCGATCAACTCCCGGAAGAGCAGCGTCGCACTCTCCTCCTGGCATATTTTGAGGGACTTACGCAGTCGGAGATAGCCGAGCGGCTGGGCGCACCGCTCGGGACCATCAAGACGCGCATGAGGTCCGGGATGATTAAGCTGCGCGAGCTTTTGGGCGAGCGCGTCAGGGAGCTGCTCTAGCGGCTTTGACAAAAAAGAGAGGCGGGTGGCGTCCCGTTAGAGTGCGAGCTAGGTGTAGAGGGAATCTTGAGGGGACACGAAGAATACAGGGAGATGGTTGCGGCCAGGGCGCTCGATGCGCTCGATGCGGCGGAGGCGCGTGAGCTGGACGCTCACCTGGCGACCTGCGCCGAGTGTCGCGCTGAGTGGGACGCTTGGCAGGAGACTGCCGCCTCGCTCGCCTACGCAGCCCCCGCCGCGGAGCCCTCCCCCGGATTGCGTTCGCGAATCCTCGCGAGCATTCGCGCCGAAGGTGCGCCACAAATTTCGCGCCCCGCAGCCAAACGGGGCACAGAGCTTGAAGAGGTTAAGGTTAAATCCTCTCAGGCCGAATCCAACGTCCTGCCTTTTGAGAAGCCTGCGCGCCGCTCCTGGAGCATGGCCTCTAAAATCGGTGCCCTCGCCGCGTCACTGGCCTTAGTCGCGCTCGCCATCTCGCTCGTCATGCTCTGGAACCGCTACAACGCTGCGCAGCAGGAGTTGGCGCGAGTCTCTGCCCAGTTGAACCAGGCGCAGGGAGAGCTCAACCGTGAGCGGGAGACGCTGGCCCGCGAGCGCGAGGCCAGGGAATTGATCTCCGCGCCGGACGCTCGCATCATGACGCTCGCCGGCACGGAGATGGCGAAGAGCGCTCACGCCAAATTCGTCTTCGACCGCACGACTGGGCGCGCGATGCTGATGGCGTATGAGCTGCCGCCCGCTCCGTCGGGCAAGGCTTACCAGCTCTGGTTCATCAAGGAGGGCCAGCCTCCCATGCCCGGCCGCGTTTTCAGCACGGACACCTCTGGCCATGCGGAAATGAGCGAGCAACTCCCGGCAAACGCGCGTGAGGCGACCGTCTTTGCCGTTACCTTAGAGCCAGAGGGCGGAACCAGCGCGCCGACGAGCAAGCCCTACCTGCTGACCCCTACGTCGTAATCCACGCGACACAATCCCGGCCACTTTCCCGCAGGCTATACGCACATTCGCGCAAAGTCTCGGACACACTTGTCCCAAAAATCCGTGTGCCTGAAAAAATTTTTCTTCGACTGAAATCCGCCCGCGCCGCGCCTCGCGTAGATAGCGTTGACAGCCTCGGAAAATTTTACGAATCAGGGAGAGGACAATGAAGAAAACTTTAGTTACGCTGCTGCTGATCGCAGCCGCGTTCACCGCCGGCGCGCAGATGAGTTTCGCGCAGAACGAAAATCCTATGGTCGGCGGCGCGGCCATGCTTCGCAGCAGAGACATCGTTGACAACGCGGTCAATTCCGCGGACCACACCACGCTCGTCGCGGCGGTCAAGGCCGCCGGTCTAGTGGCGACGCTCAAGAGCAAAGGCCCGTTCACGGTCTTTGCCCCGACCAACGCGGCCTTCGACAAGTTGCCGGCCGGGACCGTCGAGACGCTCGTCAAACCCGAAAACAAAGAGATGCTGACCAGGATTCTGACTTACCACGTGGTCGCAGGTCTCTACGATTCCAGGAAACTGATGAAGCTGATTGAGAGAGGGGGCGGCACGGCCACGCTCAAGACCGTCAGCGGCGACACGCTGATGGCCATGATGAGCGGCGGCGGCATCGTCCTGCGCGACGAGAAGGGAAACACGTCGAACGTGACCATCGCCGACGTGCGCCAGTCAAACGGCGTCATCCACGTCATAGACACGGTCGTCATGCCGAACTAAGCAGGGGCCTTGGGCTTAAGGACACGAGCGACAAAGTCTTTGGCCGACGCTCGCGGGCGGTTTTCACAAGGGGGACAAGGGGAAGGGCGCGCTTGACCGTTGAATGGTCAGGTGCGCCCTTGATTTTTTGCCTTTTAACTTTTGTTCTTCGACCTCTGACCGTCTGGCGGCTGAACTCTGGCCGGAAAACTTGCTACACTATGAGGCGAGCCGCCGTAGGTTAAGCGCGCGGGAATCCGAAAGAGCGGGGGAGAGTGAAGTGGCCGAAGAGAAGAAGAAGGTGACGAACGAGATTTCCGATGAGACGGGACAGCACGACGCGCGTTTCCTGCTGTGGCGAAGGTTCTGCACCGATAACAACATTCCCGTCGAGACCATGCCCGGCGACCTCAGCGGGGAAGCCAAACAGAAGTGGGAGAAGCTCAAAGCGAACCTGCTGCCGAAAAGCCTTAATAAGTAAAAAATAGTGATGAGTAATGAGTAATGAGTGGGTTGAATTCTACCCAAGGGGAATCGTTTAACCAGCCCCGTCAGGGGCGGCATGATAATAGCCCAGGGCTTTAGCCCTGGGAACCGACATTGGACAAATGGTTAGAGCCCCGTTAGGGGCGACCGAATCAGTCGCCCCTCCGGGGCTCTACTCTTATCCCTGCAACTTAACCCAGGGCTCAAGCCCTGGGCTATTATCCGTCGCCCCTAACGGGGCTCTTAACTGCTCACTGCTCACTTTTTACTCATCACTCATCACCTATCACTTTTTCGTGTCCACGATGCGTCCGGCTCGTTCCGTCGCCAGGGTGTAGTTGGGGAGGATGCGGAAGGAGTTCAGGCCGACGGCGACGCGGTCGTTGACGCCAAGACGGATTGAGCCGACCACGGGCTTCGGGCGCGTGACGATGATGGGGATGCCGACACGCTTTTCCGGCGTGTTGATGGCCACGTTATAGAGCGGTGGCTCGCTGCCCGCTGGCTGGCGCGCGACCAGGTCGAGCCTGACGCTGAGGCGCTCGTATGCGCCGACGAAGTTGACCTCCTCTATGACCCCGTTGGTCAGGCGGCGGCATTCCTCCGGGAGGTGGCCGGTCTGGCTCAGGCAAACGTCCTCCGGACGAAAGACGAGCTTGACGGCCTGGCCCTCGCGCAGGCGCGCCGTCTCTTCGCGCGCGGGGATGGCCGCTGTGCCAATCTCCACCGCGCCGTTGCTGACGACGCCGAGCAGCAGGTTGGCCGCGCCCAGGAACGTCGCGACGTACTCGGTCTCTGGCCGGTTGTAAACGTCGTCGGGCGTGCCGATCTGCTCGATGCGCCCCATGTTGATGACGGCGATGCGGTCGCCCAGCTCCAGCGCCTCCTCCTGGTCGTGCGTGATGAAGATGGCCGGCAGGTTGACCTTCTTGAGCAGCGAGTGGATTTCGCGCCTGAGACGGACGCGAAGCTGCGCGTCGAGCGCGCCGAAGGGCTCGTCAAAGAGCAGCACCTGCGGCCTGTAGGCGAGCGTGCGCGCAATCGCCACGCGCTGCTGCTGCCCGCCCGAAAGCTGCGAAGGATACTTTCTGCGGTGCTCGCCCAGCCCCACCAGTTCGATTAAACCGTCAACCGCCTCCTTGATCTCGGAGCGCGAGCGGCGGCGTATGCGTAGGCCATAACCTATGTTCTGCTCGACGGTCATGCGCGGGAAGAGGGCGTAGGATTGGAAGATGACGCCGACGTTGCGCTCGCGCGCAGGCAGCTCCGTCACGTCCACTCCGCGCAGGATGACGCGCCCGGTGTCCGGCTCCTCCAGCCCGGCCATGACTCTGAGGATGGTCGTCTTTCCGCTCCCGGAGGCCCCGAGCAGGACTAAGGATTCGCCCTCGGCAACGTCGAAATCTATGTCTTCGAGAACCTTCGTCTTCTTGAAGCTCTTGCTCAGGGCGCGCACGCTGGCCGCGGCCGCCGCGCGAGCGGCGCGCGCCTCACCTTGCGCCTCCGCTGTGCGCTTCTCTTCACCACTGAGATTTTTGGCCTCTGTCATCTGCATCGCTTTGGCGGTTGACCTCTCACTCCGTGTCCAGCCAGTCGCGCGCCAGGAAAAGAATACTGAAGATGGCGAAAGAGAGGAGCGCGAGCACGATGGCGACGGCGTTGGCTGCTTCGACCTGGCCCTCGTTGAACTTGGAGAAGATGTAGAGCGGCGCGGTCTGCGTGCTCATCGCGAGGTTGCCGGAAACCAGGATGGTCGAGCCGAATTCGCCGACGGCGCGTGCGAAAGTCAGGAGCGCGCCCGTGACAATCGCGCCGCGCAAACTGGGGAGCGTGACGTGCCAGAAGGTCTGCCAGCGCGTCGCGCCGATGGTGGCCGACGCTTCTTCGAGCGAGCGGCTCATCGTGTCAAAGACTGGCTTGATGACGCCAAACGCCAGCGGGAACGTGACGAAGATGTTGGCCAGGATGATGGCCCAGGCCGTGAACATAATCTGGACGCCGTAGGGCGAGATCAGGCGGCCCAGCGTCCCATACGGCCCCCACAACAGCAGCAGCGCGAAGCCGGCCACGGCTGTCGGGATGGCCGTCGGGAGCGAGATGATGACGATCAGGGCGTTTCGCCCGCGAAAGTTGTAGCGCGAGAGGACGTAGGCGGCGAACAGTCCGAAGAGGACGTTGAAGACGGTCGCCCAGAAGCTCGTCACCATCGAGAGCTTGAGCGCGAAGATGGCTTCGGGCGCGGTCAGCGCGGCCCAGAAATTGTCGAGCCCCTTGTTCGTCCCGAAGATGAAGATGGAGGCCAATGGCAGCAGCACCAGCGGCAGCATCATCAGGATCATCGCCGCAATACTCAACGGCTTGACCACGTCAAAGCCACGCACGTGCCGCATTGTGGGAAGAGCGGAACTCATAAATAAAGTGATAAGTGATGAGTGATAAGTGATAAGGTTCTTTCTCATCACTTATCACTTATCACTGTTTTCTCTGCACCTGGTCGCGCCAGACGTGCTCGATGATTTCGGGGTAGGCTCGGCCCCAGCCGCCGAAGTATTCGATGGTAAAGGGGAGCTTGATCTGCCCGAACTCCTGGTTGGCCTCGTTGAGAGCCTCGTTGTTGATCGAGCGAAAGTGGTACTGGACGAAGGCGCGCTGCGCCTCTTCGCTCCAGAGATACTGCATGAAGGCTTCCACGACGGGGCGCTCCTGGCCCGTCACGTTGCGGTCGATGACGACGGCCGGGTGCTCGCTGAAGATGGTGGCCTCCGGCAGGATGACCTCGACTTCAGCGCCCGCCTGCTTCATCAGCAAGCCCTCCAACTCGTAAGTGATGAGCGCGTCGCCGTGGCCCGTCTCGAACTGCGTGCGCGCCGCACGCGCAGAGTCGGGCGAGGCGATGACGTTTTTCCAGACCGCCTGCAAGGTCTTCAACGCACGCGCCTCGTCGCGCGCCCCCGCCGCTTCCGACTTCTTCAACTCCGAGCCGTAGATGGCGAGCAGCGACCACTGCGCGCCGCCCGAGCTGACAGGCTCCGGGTGAATGAGCTGAACTCCGGGCTTCCCCAGGTCCGCGAAATCGCGTATCCCTTTCGGGTTGCCCTTGCGGACGAGGATGATGAAAGGCGTTTTGTTGACGATCCCGTGCGACGGTAACTGTCGCCAGTCGGAGGTGACGAATCCTCCCTGCTTCAAACGCTCCGCATCGCGCTCGATGGAGAGGATGGCTATGTCTGCGCCGACGCCCTGTAGAATCTGATTGGTGACTGTCTCAGAGCCCGCGAAGGATGAAGTGAAATTCACATCCTGCCCGTGTTCCTTCTTCCATTTGGCCGCGAAGGCCGGGAAGATTGCTTTCTCCAGGACCTCTTTCATGACCGAGAAGCCGTAGAGCGTAATCGCCTGCCCGCCCGCGCCCGTCTGCTGCGATTGCGGCAAACAACTGCTCAAGGCGAGCGTAGCCAAGAGCGCCGGGATTAAGATGGCGCGCGCGGCCCTGTCCGCTCGCAAGTTTCTACCGAGATTCACTCGTGCCTTCATAAAGTCCTTCTGTCTCTCATCTCGCGCAGAAGACAAACAGCACGAGAAGCATCAGGCCCGGCTTAATTTTGGGTATGCCTCTCCTCATAAAGGAATCGGAAGCTTCCTCCCGGTAATTTGGCCCAACCTGTTGACTTTAAGTTGCTAAGGTAAGGCGCATCTATAACACAGATTCAGCATTTCAGGAAGGTTTTTAAGGGCCGCCGTTTGAATCCGTAGATGAAGACAATGGTTTCGCAACAGGGATGAATGGTCTGGAGTATCCGAGAAGATTTTAGAGCAGATGCATTCCCTTAGGCGCGAGCTTTAGCCTGCTTCGGCTGCCGCCAGCTTCAACTCTCTCAAGAGCGAGACGGAGGCCCTAGCCCTGGCTTCCCAGACGCGTGCGATTTCGCCGAGGGTCTCCACTGAGCGATGATGACGCTCAGTCCAGTGTGTCGCTTCTTCGATCAGCCAATCGAAAACCCCTCGGGCGTCCTGGGCGGCAAGTGATTTGAGGATGAACTTGCGCTCGCCCATTCTGATTCCGAGGCCGAGCCTGCGGGCGGCCCCCATCAAATCCGCGCGCGTCAGAATCAGGCCGCTCCGCGCGGGCGTTAAGACGGATTGCCAGAGCTCTCCGGCGTCGCCACCCGCGCGCGGGTCAATCAAGCCGAGGGTTTCGCGCAGGTGCAGTGGGAGCGACGACTGACGGCCCAGAGCTTCCGTCTCGGCCAGCAGGATTTTCATCAAAACCTCGCCCCACCTCTGGTAGGCGGGCGGCGCGAGCTCGTCGAGTTTAGTGAGATACATGGGGAGCCAGCTCAACAGATGCTCCCAGAGAAAAGCCTTCCGCGCGCTGTGCCAGACATCACTGCGCCTGGCACTCTTTTCATCTTCCTCCAGCTCGGAGAGGCGCGCGTAGAGCGCCAGCATGACGGACAAGTGGTCGGCCTCCGCGGGCGGCATCTCGCCCAGCGCGCGCCAGAACCCTGCCACGCGGTCGCGCGCCTCGCCCCCCATCATCCCTTCAGCGCCGAGGTAGACGGAGGCGTAAGGGTAGAGCTGGAAGAGAAAAAGCTCCGTGTACTCGTCAACGGTCGGCGGCTGGCCGAGTTCAAGAACGTCGGCCAGCCGCGCGGTTTCTTCCGTTGGAGGCTCAGCCATCACGGCCAGGGCGCGAAAGAGTTCCACGTTTTGGTGAAGCCAGTCCTTAAATTGGATAGGGTAAAGGAGTGTTTAAGTACAATTACACTACGCTTTTTATAAAGCGCTTCAGGATATAGTATGCCGATTCATAGACGCCATTGATTTCGCTCGTCGGAACAACCTCACCGTGAAATAAAAGGCATCGCAGAGAATAGATATTCTCCACCATCCCGGCAAAGATGTTATTGGGGCTATTACAGAACTGAATAGACCCAATATTCATGTGGCCATTTGAGGTATCGGATAAGTCCACTTCTAGGCGAGGATTGATGCTCTTATAAAGAGCCTCGATTTTTGATCTTTGAAATTGGGATAAGGCGATGAAGGATGATTCCGCTTGTAACTCAGCTAAATTGTATTTCAGTTGCAGTTTATGGAAAAGACCCCTTCCGCCGAGTCCGATTACTTCGCATAGCACTTGGTTGTTTGGAGTTCGTGGTGTGCTTCTCTCCAATGTATATGTAACTCTGTTACAGACCTCGGTTGCTTGATTATTACTGTTCGTGCCGATATAGCAATCGGTGAAGGTGACGCGGCGACTGCGGTTTGTCAGCGTGTGGCGTTCAAGGCGCAGGTGCAATTGTGCTAGATGTTCCCTGAACGCATCGGCTTCAGCATCTGCTTCGCTAAGCAGGCGAATGATACGGCTACGCACAACATTCCCGTCGCTTTTTATAAGGTCAATAATGTTGCGTTCGCTCTTCCCTTCATCGTAGTGGTTCCGAAACCAGGCATTAAACGGAATCCATGCCTTGATGAAGTAGGAGAAGTAGTCTACTTCGGATTCGGCTACCCATCGTCTGATGTTTTCGATGTATGGTTGAGGCATACGCTTATTCTTTCAGGCTGCCAGCTTCTAAAAACGTCATTGCTGCCGCTTCGCTTTCTTCAATAGCGATTTCGACCCCACGCTTGGCCTTTTCAAGAAGACGTTTAGCTTCTGCTTTTAATCTGCGCGCGTGTTTGAAAAGTTCTTCAAGCTTTCGTTCCAGTTCTTGTGAGACTAGAGGGACGAGAATCGCCCCAACGTCTTTCGGGTATAGATGAAGTTGTCCCGTCGCTCCGGTGATGTAACGATTGATTTGTATTTGACCGGCTAGTGAGCGCAAGTAGAAGTGTAGGAAATAGGAATTAACGCGCTTCTGCCGAATAATGGTGACTTCGCTGACAGTGGCGTATTTGCCTTGCTTATCGAACACCTGAACTTTGCCGATTGAGCCGAAGCCTATTGAAGAAATTAGAATGTCATTTGGTTTGAGGAGGAACATTTCTTGGTCAGGAAGTGCGCGCAGAAACTTTTGATTGTCTTCAATGTCCGTTAGGTCGCCTGAACGAATGACAGGCACGCCTTGACTATCATCGGTGTACTTGACGCTATTACCTTTAAGCACTTTCCCCCATTGAGCGATCCGCTCGACTGTGAACCTTTGATTTAAAAACGCTTCAAGACTTTCGTACTTTGGGCTGAAATATTCAGAATCCAGACGGCCTGTTGCGAATGCTTCGCTCGCCCTACACTCATAAGTTAATGGCTCTGGTGGCTGCCAATCTAAGAGTCCAAGCTCGTAAAGCAGCCTACTCCCGGCTTTTTGATAAAGAGTAATACACTCAGCCTTTGTCGCTTCTGCCTTCCGAAAAACTTCCGTTATCGCGTCTTGGAAGGTATCAGAGAATATACAAACTGGGAGTGTTCGCAAGTTCTCCACACTTATATAAGGATTCATCTGCTCTGTCTTTTGCCTGTCAGCAAACCTCTGACCGACTGAACAACTAAGATAAGCAGCAAGGTAAGCGGGTTTCACTTCATCATTTGGAACAAGCAAAGCAACATCTTGATTGAAAGCTAATGGAGGATTCGGGGCTTCAAGAAAAGGATATGCTTTACAAATCCTCCTCTTAATTGTGCAAACTACGCTGCCATCAGTTAACCGCTTTCCTTTGAATTCAGAGTTATACTGCTCTTGCGTTATTCGCTTGAGGCTCTCTTCATTCAGTTGGAGCGCATCAATACATTCAACCGTGACAAAGCCGATTTCGCCTTGCGAAACGTCATGTTGGTAAGGGGTATGCCCAGAGCCAATAGATTGAAGAACAGAATCAAGCGGTACAAAGTCACGTCTTCTAAGTAAGCTTTCAAGCCAATCAACCTTGGCATGGGCGGCATAATCAGCATCAAGCCGCATCGCTTCCATCATTCTCTTGAATCTAACTACCTTGAATGTTTGCCCCTCCAACAGCCTTTCGTACTTTTCGCTGTCAAAGGGGCTTGTCAAAAAAAACTTAGCTTCTCCTTCTTAGCAAATTCCGCGAAGGCTTCAGCAATGCCATCCTCAGTGACGCCTTCATGGTTGAATAAATCATGTTGGACGAAGATGTGTCCGTGAGGATCAAGCACAAGTTTCGTTGTCGGTATGGGCTTCCTTAGGTTTAAGACTTTCTTGCATTGGCTTTCAAGGTCGTCGAGGCTCCCATACTCTGCTTCGATCTCTTCCAGATTCCTAATAATCTGTCTTTCGTCGCGAAAGAGCACTTGATACAAGGTCGCCTTCTTTAGCGAACCATATAGCTCAAGAAACTCTGCCTCATCATAGTCCGTAAGCTCGCCGCTTCCTATCTCGCCAACAAAATGCCTCACGATCTTTCGGCGGCGGTAGATTTTCTCGCCGCTTGAATCCTTAGATGGCATGCGCTGCGTGGCAAAGAAGATGTTGTAATCGTCAACTCGCGGGCAGTAATCGCCGAGCGTCTTGTCGTCGTTCCACTTCTGGACAAAGAGCACGCTGGTCTTTGTTCCCGTGTGCGGCTTGAAGGTATTGCCTTCGAGTCCGACAACAGCGAGGATGCGGCAGCGTTCGGCTATGAACTCGCGCACGCGCTTGTCGCTCGAATTGTTAAAGCGTCCTTGCGGCAGTACCACGGCCATGCGCCCGCCCGGTTTGAGAAAATCCAGGTTACGTTCAATGAACAAGAGATCGCGCCCGACCTTGCTTTCGGGCTTACCGTTCGCTTTCTGCGCGAGGTCATACGGCGCGAGCATGTCCGATTGCTTAATATCTCCGGCGAACGGTGGATTCGCCATCAGAATATCGAAATCGAACTGCCTGAAATCTTTCCTGTTTCGCAGAAGTCTTTTGAGTTTCTTCCACCCTTCGTTATAAGTGTCCGTCCATTCCTCGCTTTTCATCGTCTCATCCCAACGCTGCCAGTCGAGCGTGTTCAAATGCAGCACGTTAGTCTGGCCGTCGCCCGCAATCAGATTGAGACAGCGGGCAACGCGGACGGCCTTTTCGTCGAAGTCAATTGCAAAGACTTTATTGCGCACGTAGTCAATGCAACGCTGCGGTTTACGCTCCACCGTGAAAAGATGCGAAACATCTAAGCCTTCGTCGCGGATAATGTCCCGCCAAACTTTGAAAAAGCTATGAACAGTGAAACCCGCTGACCCGCACGCTGTATCAATCAGCGTCTCGTGTTCTTTCGGATTCAGCATCTTGACGCACATATCAATTACCCAGCGCGGTGTGAAATACTGTCCCTTCTCACCCTTGCTAGTCTGGTTGATAAGATACTCAAAAGCGTCGTCAACCACGTCCAGATTCGAGTTGAAGAGCTTGTATTCTTCCAGATAAGAGACGCAGACAACGAGGTGCGAACCTGTCAGCTTGATACGATCATCAGCCGGAAAGACTCCTTCCCACTCCTCGCGCGCTTCGCTGAATAGCTCGCTCATGCGATTGCGAACGTCAGTTTCCGTGTTGGTATTGCGAAAGCGTAGGTACTGGTATTTGCCGCGAAAGACCGAAAGCTCATCATAAAGCTTAGTAAAGATAAGCTTGAAAACTTCCTCGAAAACGTCCACCCCAGCGTTGGCGAGAACTTCATCTTCCATCTCCCTTATGATGTCTTTCAGCGACTTCGTGCGCTCGCGGGCTTGTTCTTTGGCGATAAGGGTTTCGAGCGTCCACGGCTGCGCGAGAATTTCTTCTATAGTTTCTGTTGCGGCAGGCAAGTCCGGCAGTTCGATAAAGTGATTTGGGTTGCGGCGGTGATAGACGTAAGCCTGCGCGCCGTCTGACCAAACACCAATGGGTGCTCCAGTCGCGTGGCAGTAGGACTTGAGTTGATCTTTACCATCTTTAAGCTTTGTCTGCTTAACTTCGATAATGATGTAAGGGACATTGGGGCGGTCGGTATCGAACACAACGATGTCCGCGCGCTTGCTTGTATCGCGTCCGAAGGTAACAGGGAATTCGACGGCCAGCCTTGATGAAGGATATTTGTAACGGTCAAGCAGTCGCCGAAGCCAAAGTTGCCGAACTATCTCCTCTGGCTTAGCCATTCGGTCTTTACCAGAAGCTAAACACTTAACATAAGGCTTACCATTTTTATCGAAGATTGTTGCTTCAAAAGCATCAATATCCGCATCCGAAAAAATTTCTAGGCTATGACGAATTGAAGCGTCTCGGAAAATCGAATCAATTTTGAATTCAGGCATTATATTCCTCGCAAAATAGATATGAGGCGTAAGTGAAGGCTCTCAGCTTAGTCCTTGAATTTATTTAATCCTGCCAACTAAATCTTAGGGTCAGGACGTTCAGTAAGAGCAGCGAGAAGTCTAAAGATAACAAACAAGTAATTGTTGTCAATAGATGCCTGTAAAGGGCTTATAAAAACAACAATAGCCAGATGACTACGATCAAATCTCAATGAATCGACGCACGCCGCCCTCGACCGCCAGATTGGCAATCTCGATTACGAACCCACACCCAAGAAATCTCTATCACCGAAGCCGCTTGGCGGCGACTGAAGCAAGCAGTTGTCATGTCTTGCCTCTGCACTCTAACTGAGAGAGAATGCCGTTAAAGCTCAAAAGCTTGTAATTCATTCGGGGGGAGATCATGAAACCGTATCGTGCTTTGCGTCTGGCGGCCGTCGTCCTTTTGGCAATCCTCTGCTCTGGTGACCTCTGCGCGCAGGCGCAGTTGACGCCGAAGCAGCAGGAGCTGGCCGACTACATCAAGAACAACTACACCAAGCGCGAGGTGATGATTCCGATGCGCGACGGGGTGAAGCTCTTCACCTCGATTTACGAGCCGAAAGATACAACGCAAAAGTACCCGATCCTGCTCTCGCGCACGCCCTACACCGTCTCGCCCTACGGCGCGGACAAGTACAAGACTTCCATTGGGCCGGACGAGCTTTTCGCGCGCGAGGGCTACATCGTCGTCTACCAGGACGTGCGCGGCCGCTACATGAGCGAGGGCGAATACGAGGACGTGCGCCCCTACGTCGCCAACAAGACGGGCCGCCAGATTGATGAGACCTCGGACACTTATGACACCGTTGACTGGCTCGTCAAAAACGTCGCCAACAACAACGGACGCGTCGGCGTCTGGGGCATCTCCTATCCTGGCTTCTACGCCTCTATGGCGGCGATAGACAATCACCCGGCGGTCAAGGCCGTCAGCCCGCAGGCCCCAGTCTCCGACTGGTTCCACGGCGACGACATGCACCACAACGGCGCGCTCATCCTGGCACAGAACTACAGCTTCTTTTCGGGCTTCGGCCAGCCGCGCCCCACCCCCACCAACAACAACGATTACCTCAAGAAGTTCGGCTGGGGGACGCAGGACGGCTACAAGTTCTATCTGGAGATGGGCGGGCTCGCCAACTCCGGCGACCTTTACCAGCAGCGTCTGGGGACGCGCATCAAGTTCTGGGACGAGATGATGGCGCACCCGAACTACGACCAGTTCTGGAAGGAGCGCAACGCGCTGCCGAACCTGAAGAACATCAAGACGGCCGTGATGACCGTCGGCGGCTGGTACGACGACGAAGACCTCTTCGGCGCGCTGCACACCTATCAACACATAGAGCGCCAGAATCCAGGCATCTTCAACGTGCTGGTGATGGGGCCCTGGTTTCACGGCGGCTGGGCGCGCTCCGAAGGCGAGTGGCTGGGGACGGCCTACTTCGGGTCGAAGACCTCCAGCTATTACCACGAGAAATTCGAGCTTCCCTTTTTCAACTACTTCCTCAAAGACAAGGGCGACATCTCGCAGATTAAAGAGGTCAACGTCTTCGACACGGGCGCAAACCTTTGGCGCGACTACGCGGCCTGGGAGCCCGCTGGCGTGACCGAAACTCCGCTCTACTTGCAGGCCAGGGGTACGCTCTCTTTCACGGACGCAGTGGGCCAGGGCGGGCGCGCGGACTACGACGAATACGTGAGCGACCCGCAGCACCCTGTCCCCTACACGCAAAAGATCACGCTCAATTATCCGAAGGAGTTTATGACCGAGGACCAGCGCTTCGTGCGCGGGCGACCCGACGTCCTCGTCTACCAGACGGAGCCTTTGACGGAAGACTTAACGGTCGCGGGCGACATCAAGCCGCAACTAATTATCGCTTCGAGCGGGACGGATTCCGATTTCATAGTCAAGCTGATCGATGTCTTCCCGGAAGATTACAAGTTCCCCGAAGGCTTGAAGCCGCCGGAGGATTCCGCCGGCTGCGTCTTTCAGCCGGGCGGCTATCAAATGCTGCTGCGCGGGGAGCCTTTCCCGGCGCGCTTCCGTAAAAGCTTTGAAAGCCCTGAAGCCTTGACGCCGAACCAGCCGACGCGCGTCTCCTTCGTGATGCCGGGCGTGGTCCACACGTTCAGGAAAGGGCATCGCATCATGGTGCAGATTCAGAGCACCTGGTTCCCGCTCGTCGCGCGCAACCCGCAAAAGTTCGTGCCGAACTACAAGCAGGCGGGGGATGCGGACTTTCAGAAAGCCACGGAGCGCATTTACCGCGGCGGTGCGAACAACTCTCGAATCATCCTGCCCGTCGTCAAGAGATGAAAGTCATGTCGCCAGGCCAGCAGCAAACAATCCTCGTCGCAGAGGACCAGAACGACAACATGGTTCTGGTCAGCCTCTGGCTACAGAATCTTGGCTACCGCGTGCTGACGGCCGTGAACGGCGAAGCGGCCCTGGAGATCGCAAAGCTCTCCCCTCCGCATTTAATCCTGATGGACATAGCGATGCCCGTCATGGACGGCCTGGAGGCGACGCGCGCCATTCGCCGGACGCCGGAGATAAAAGAGCTGCCGATCATCTTTCTGACCGCTTACGACAGCAAAGAGTTTCGTCTACAGGCCGCGGAGGCGGGCGGCGATGGCTACCTGACCAAGCCGTTCGATTTCGACCGTCTCAGCAAACTGATTCTCAATCTGTTGCCCAAAGAGACGCGAGAAGGGGTCAACGAGGAGGTGAGGTCGGGAGGCGGAATCTCGGACGAAACGGGAAACTTAGACCCGCGCTTTATGCTCTGGCGCATGTTCTGCGCCGAGAACAACGTGCCGCTTGAGACCTTGCCGAGCAGCCTGCCCAGAGAACTCAAAAAGAGATGGCAGCAGTTGAAGAAGACTCCCAGGCCGTTATTCAAGTTCTGAGGGAGGAAGAATATTCATAGCACCTGACAGGGCTAAAACCATTTATCGGGCGCTCTTGCTTAATCGGCCTTCACCAACTCTTCTTCCTTTTCGGGTAGACGGAAGAATTCCCTGGCGGGTTTGAGTGGGCGCATGAGCCAGTAGGGGCGGCGCGTGCCGTCCGGCGAATGCTCGTCGGCAGAGCGCGCCATCTCCAGCCACTTGCGGTAGACCTCGCGCGCCCTTTCCGCATCCACAGAGATGTCGCCGTAACGGTCCACGGCTTCGGCTCTTTTCACTCTCACGGCCTGGTGCCAGCAGTGCTGGCCGGACACAGGGTCCGGGTGCACCGGGAAAGTTAAGTTCTGATGCACGCCCACGTCCGTCCACCAGATGCGCAGCGTGTCCGGGTCCGAGGACTCGTAAGGCGCGACGCCCGCTTTGCGCTTCAACCCCCAACTGTTCCCCTGATGATCGAGCGAGACGGTCGCCATCAATTGCCTTTGTCCCTCTTCGGTCAACTTCCAGCGGCCCATGTGGTGGCTGCACGCGACGATGCCAGGGCGAATGCCCTCCGTGACCCATGCCTTCACTACGAAATAGCCGATCTCAGTTTCGACACGGACGAGTTCGCCCGTCCTGACCTCCAGGCGCGCGGCGTGGCTCGGATGAATCCAGAGGGGATTAGTGTGCGCGATTTCGTCCAGCCATTTGGCGTTGGCGCTGCGCGTATGAATCTGCACGGGCAGGCGGAAGGTGGAGATTAAGACCGTCTGGTCTTTGGCAAGGTTCTCCGGGTGAACGTGGCTCTTGATGTAGGTGGGAACGCTCTCATTGTGCCAGCCCCAATCGCTCAGCGTGCGCGAGTAGAACTCCAGCCGCCCGCTCGGTGTGGGAAAGCCCCGCAGAACCCGGCCGTCAACCTCGACGCCGACCAGACGCCGCCCTTCTTCGTCAGGGTCCGGGCTGGCAATCGGCACAATGTTGGTTGAAGCAGGCTTTGGCGCTTTCGTGTAGACGCGGCCGAAGCTGTCCGTGCGCACGTCCTCCAATTCGTCCTCCGGCACCGTCTCTTCGTAGACGGCCCCGACCTTCTTCCTGATCTCGAACGCGCCGTAGCGCCGCATGAATTCGAGCGGCGTCAGCCCCTCGCCCGCGGCGCGCTCCCTCAAGCCCGGCACGGAGTTCTCGAAGATGTACTCGTAATATTCGTCAACGCTGAGGCGCTCGCCCGGATGTTTTTTGGACTCGGCGAACTGCCGGATGCCCAGATCTCCCATCGGGTCTATGCGCCAGGTCAATTCGAGCCAGAACTCGTTCTCCTCCCAGACCTCGCCAGGGTTGACGAGCCGCGTATCGCTCACCTTCACGCCCATCCGCTCGCGCGCAGCGCGCAGCACCGGCTGGCGGAAACCTACCCACTGCGCGTCGTGCGTCTCGTAGGAGTGCAGGTCGTGGCGCTCGGACCCGTGGCCCATCGGCAGGATGTAGTCTGCAAAGTAGCTCGTCTCGTTCCAGGTCGGCGTCAGCGCCACGTAACAATTAATCAGGCTCTCGTCCCGCAGGACATCCACCCAGGAGAACCCGTCGGGGTTCGTCCAGACGGGGTTGTAAACGCGAGTGAAATAGACGTCGAGCTTCCCTCGCCCGTCCTTCAGAAAGTGCGGCAGAAGGAAAGAGAGCTCGTTCATGGCGAGCGGGTACTCTCTGGGCCAGGTCAGCTCGTTCCAGCGCGGCGGGTGCGGCGGCGTGTAAATGGGCTTTGGCACAAACTTGTTCCAGGCGTTCGGGAAGACGCCGCCCTCCGTAGCGATTGCGCCCAGGAGCGCGTTGAGCATGAAGAGGGAGCGCGCGACCATCCACCCGCCGCTGTTGCCCGCGGCCGCAGAGCGCCAGTTGTGACTGGAGAAGCGCGTGCCCGCAGTCGAGACTACGCGCGCGATCTCTTCGAGAGAGAGCGCGTCAACGCCGGATTCCGCGGCCGCGAACTCGAAAGTGTAATCACTGTAGAGCCTCTTTAACTCGCCCTCGAAGTTTTCAAAGCTGGTCTCAATCTCTGGGCGCTCCACGGCCATGTATTCTTCCCAGTTCCACCACCTGCGGACGAACTCGCGGTTGTAGAGATTGTTCCCGATAAGGTAGTTCGCCACGGCGAGCAGGATGGCAGCTTCCGAGCCGGGATAAGGCGAAAGAAAATAGTCCGCGTGCGTCGCCGTGTTCGAGAGTCGCGTGTCGAAGACGATCAGCTTTGCGCCGCGCGCCTTGCCTTCGATGACGCGCTGCGCGTGAGGATTGAAGTAGTGCCCCGTCTCCAGGTGCGAGCTGATGAGCAGGATGACGTCTGCGTTCGCGTGGTCCGGGCTCGGGCGGTCGAGCCCCAGCCAGTACTGGTAGCCGGCGCGGGCCGAAGAGGAGCAGACGTTCGTGTGCGAGTTGTGCCCGTCCACGCCCCAGGCCGCCAGGATTCTTTCCGTGAACCCGTCCTCGCCCGGACGCCCGACGTGGTACATGACCTCGTTGTGCCGGTTTTCGATGATGGCCCGGCGGATGCGCGCGCTGATGTCGTTGAGAGCCTCGTCCCAACTGACGCGCACCCACTTGCCCTCACCCCGCCGCCCGGCGCGCTTCAAAGGGTAAAGGATGCGGTCGGGGTCCGTGACCTGGTTGAGCGTGGCCGGGCCTTTGGCACAGTTGCGCCCGCGCGAGCCAGGGTGCTCCGGGTTCCCCTCGAACTTCTGCACCAAGAGGCTCTCGCGGTCAACGTAGGCCAGGAGCCCGCAGGCAGACTCGCAGTTAAAGCAGGTGGTCGGCACGAGCATGTAACGCCGCTCCCGTCTTTCGGGCCAACTCTTTGAGTCCAGCTCAACCCAGTCGTCCCAGCGCTCTTTCGGCGGAAACGCGGCGAGATGTATCCGGCTCGGCCCCGGATAAAAAGTCTCGCCCCGCGCCTCCACCTCCCTGCGGGCCGCGCTGACGCGCTTGTTCAACTCGCTGAGATTCATCCTTGCTTCGTCCACAATCGAATCAACTCCGAAATCCGCGCCAGGTGATGGTCGTCGTGCTCGGCTATGAAGTAGGCCAGGTCGAGCACGCGAATCTTCGTCTGGAGGCGCGGGTGAAGCGCAACCCTTTGGACAAACGCTTCGTCGTAGGCGTCTAGCCTTTTGACGAACTCCATCCTTTCGGCGCGAAACGCCGTGAGGATGTTTTCGATCGTGCTCTGGTTGTGATTCGCCCCGTGCGTCTTGCGATTCTCCACGTCCGCCGCATGAAGCTTGTCGAGCCCCGCCTCATAATCGTCCAGGCGGTTCGCGCCGAGCGGCTCCAGGTCCAGGAGGTGGCCCGCCTGCTCCTGTATGGACCACTTATCGCCATCGCGCCTCGTCAGGGTTTCCGGCCGAACGGAGCGAATCAAATCTTCGAGCCGGGCCGGGGTTCCGCGCACGCGTTCCACCACGTTCGGGTACATCCAGACGGGTAGAAAGTCGAAAGAGAACTTACGCTCGAACCAGAGCATCCGCTCGACCATTTGATTTACAGTCCTCTCTGCTGAAGGCCGCCTGAGAAGTCAGAAGCCCGCCCGGCGCGAACGGGCCAGCAGCACCAGGCCGACGATGAAGAGCGGCAGCGCCACCCAGTATGACCCCAGGTTGGCGA
This sequence comes from Pyrinomonadaceae bacterium, assembly GCA_035275605.1. Classification (GTDB taxonomy): domain Bacteria; phylum Acidobacteriota; class Blastocatellia; order Pyrinomonadales; family Pyrinomonadaceae; genus QHXM01. The sequence goes on along the minus strand of DATEMM010000417.1, from coordinate 1,768 downwards.
CCCGCTTGAGGTTAAGGAACATCAGGACGGCCGCGGCCACCATGAAGACTATTCCGACCAGACGCATCATTGTGGGTGACATCTTCTTTCTCCTTATCTTCAGGCGAGCGGCACGGCCTGGCCCGCCTGCACGTAAGCGTGCTCGTAAAGTAAGAGGCCGATGAGGGAGCAGGCAGAGGCGCTGAGGCCAATCCCCAGGTCTGCCTCCCAAAGTAGAGTGAGCCAGGGTGCCAGACCGCCCAAAAATGTTAGCGCAATCCCGGCCCAGAAGAACACGCGGTATCTTCCCCTCAACATCTCGCGGACGGCCAGGCGCGCGTGCGCGGTCGGGTGCGTCAGCGTCGTCTCGCCCCAGACCATCAGCAGGTGCAGAAGGCTCGCGAGCCCCACGGTCCAGAGAAGCGCGAAGAAGATTTGCGGCGCGAGCCAGAGGGCGAAAGGCAGGAGCGCCGCCGCGCCTATGAGCAGGGCCTGGACGAGCAGATGCGGCGGGAGCAGAGGGTTCTGCCACAGGTCGCGCGCCTTCGCCTGCGCGAAAAGATAGGCTGTGTAGACGGCCGTCAGCACCGCTAGCGGCAGACCCGGCAGAATCAACCAGCGCTGCAAGCTTCGGCCGCCCGCCAAACTCGCCACGAAATGGAGCGCGAGGACAAGCGTGTAAGCCGCGATAAGAAAAGCCCCGCGCACGAGCCAACTGCGCCACTGCGGGCGCGTGAAGATGAGCAGGAAGCGTTCGGGGTGCTCCAGGTCCGAGATGAGCAAGGCTCCCGTCAGGGCCAGGAACGCACCCGAGAGCACTGGCGCTACCCAGAGCCAGAGCGGATTGTCCGTCTCAATCAGACCGAAGAGGACGAAGAGCAGCGGAATCAGGTAAGCCCCCGCGGCCAAACCCTTCGTCCAGGTGTAGAGGCTGACGCGCCAGTCCCACGGAATCGAGTGCGCCACGTCGTAAGAGAGCAGGGCTGCCGCGGACGTGTTGCTGTAATCCGGGTTGCCGGAAACGACCGTCTCGCTCGTTTCCAGTTGCTCGCTCCACATGAAGAGCCCGCCCGTGGGACGCCTGGCGGCGAGCGGGTCGAGCGTGGCCTGGTGAGCGCCCTTGTAGAAGAGTTTCGGCAGCGTCTCCTTTTCCGGGCGGCGCACAGTGACCGGCTCGCGGTTCACAATCCGGGCGACGCGCGAATCCGGGTCGCGCGCGTCTCCGACGAGGATGGCCTCGGTCGGGCAGACTACGACGCAGGCGGGCTCAAGCCCCATGTCAATCCGGTGCGCGCAAAAATTGCACTTCTCCGCCGAATGGTCTTCCGGGTTGATGAAGATAGCGTCGTAAGGGCAGGCGGCGATGCAGGCCTTGCAGCCGATGCAGATCTTTTTATCGAAATCGACGATGCCGTCCGCGCGCTGGAACATGGCCGAGGTCGGACAGGCCGTCACACAGGGAGGGTGCGCACACTGGTTGCAGCGCGTCACCTGGTGCGCGCGTCGGACCTGCGGGAAGACGCCGACGTCTACGTGCTTGACATAGGTGCGCGTCACGGAGAGCGGCACTTCGTTCTCGGATTTGCAGGCGGTCGTGCAGGCGTGACAGCCTATGCAGCGCGTGTGGTCAATCACCTTCGCCCACTGCGCGGGGGAATCGGCAGCCTGATAGACAGGGAGTTCTCTCATCGGTTGCGCGCATCTTAACTTAACGCGACGCCCCGCTCCAACTTATTTCTAGAATCTATGCGAGTTCAATTACGCGGAAAGATTTTGACCCCGAAGAGGT
>DATEMM010000416.1:0-3248 GCA_035275605.1 Pyrinomonadaceae bacterium | reverse complement strand
GCCGCCTGCTCCAGCATCCCGGCCTGCTCGGCCGTCACCTGGCGGTCGAGCGCCCCTTGCAGAATCAGGATCGGCTGTCGCACCCTGCGAATCGTCGGCAGCGGATCGTAACTAAAAAACTCCTTCACCCACGGGAGCGTGACCTCTTTCGGATACTTCGAGACGTCGCCGCCCGCGACGACGGCGCGCAGCATCGCTTCGTGCTCGGCCAATCGCTTCTGCTTCTCTTCCGCACTCATCCCCGGTTGACGTTCCAGGACATCCCGCAACTGATCCATGCTGATGGAGTCGCCGCGGCGCGCTGTCCCGGCCATGATGACTATTCCGCTGAGGCGCGGGTCTTCGGCCGCAATCATCGGGGCGATGATTCCGCCCTCGCTGTGGCCGACGAGCGCGATCCGATTGGCGTCAATCTCCGGGCGCGAGCGCAGGAAAGCGATCTCCGCGCGCACGTCCTCGGCGAAGCCGGAAGTCGTCGCCGTCGCCAGCGTTTCAGCGCCCGTGGACTTTCCGACGCCGCGGTCGTCAACACGCAAGACGGCTATCCCGCGGCTCGCCAGCGTTTCGGCGATCTGGCGCATCAACCCGTACTTTTCCAGGCCCGGAAATGGCACAGGCTCGTCGCGCGTCTGCTGGCCCGAGCCCGTGATGGTAATTACAGCGGGGAAGGGGCGCGTGCCCTGCTTCGGAATGAGCAGCGTCCCGGCGAGCGTCCAGTCTTTAGACTTCACGGTCACTTCTTCTGCCGTGAACGGAGCACTGGCGGGCGCGCTGTAATCAATCCCGGCGCTCTTCGGAGCGGAAGCCACAGCCCCGCGCAATTGATTGATTGCAGCCGCGTACTCTTCACGCACGGCCTCGCTCTTCGAGGTGGCTTCGTTCAGGTAGATGAGCCTGCCGTTTGAGTCCGCGATGATGTCAACAATCACGGAGCCCGCGAGGACCGCGCGGTAAAGTTCAAAAGTCGCGCTCTTTTCCGGCAAGGGACTGAGCGGCCCTTTCGACTCAAGCGTGAGCGTCAAGGTTTGCATGATGGAGGGCACCAGCACCTTGAATGGCTGCACGCCGCCTTTGTGCCGGTCGTAGCGCCGCAGGAGAAAGTAGTATGGATGCCAGATGTTATTTTCGATCATTACAGCATCGGGGTCTGTCTGCGCCGAAAGCTCCTTCGCGCCCGTCATCTTCACTTCCGTGCCGTTAATCGCGACCTGAAACTTAGCGCCCGGCCCGTACTCGACCTCTAAACGGGTGGGGCGCAAGTTCCTGTACCCGGTGCGCGCCTTAAAGCTGACGGGCTGGCCGTTCATCGTCAGCGCGCTGCTGCTTTCACTCATTTCGTCATTCGAGATGGTGAAAGTCTCTGTACCGACCTGCTTGCCTTCCAGGAAAATAAGCAGCTTGCCGGAATCGTTAGCGCCCTGGCTATCCTGTGCCAGAACCCGGACGCCCAGGCAGAGCAAAAAAAGTACCAGCATGAACCTTTTCATCATCGCCTCCCCGGAGAGAGAAAGAACGCGCGCGCGTAGATGAGCGCGATTCGTCCTTTCCATCTCCCTTTCATCCTTCATCCCAATCGTTCCAGCGGCCACACCAGGAGCAGCGGCACGCCCACCATCAAAGCCAGGTAGAGATAGAACCACTTGTTGCCGAGGTTGACCGTGTAGCCCCAGCCGACCAGTTTCTCGACCCACAGCGCCGGGTCCTCCCGGTTGAAGTAGATGAGCCCGCCCAGGTACCAGTGCGCGGCGTCCTTCTGCCTCTGTACGTAGACGCGCCCAACTTCCGTCCTCAGCCGGTGGTCAACCTTGTAGAAGCGATAGACTGAGACGGCAATCGCAACGAACATCAGCGCGCCTGAAGCCCATATCGCGCCCGTAACGACCTTCGACAGGAAGCGCAGTTGCTCGATGGCGCGGAAAGCTATGTTCGACGTCAAAGCGCCCAGCAGCACGCAGAGCAGCAGGCGCATCCAGTCCATGAACCTGATGGTGATCCCGAGCGACGCCTCCTTTAAGAGCAAATACTCTTCCGTGTGCTCCGCCGGGAGAGTCATCTTCACGCCGAGCAGCCCATGCTTGATCATCAGCAGCAATCCCTGCATGTAGACCAGGAACGCCGCGAGCGAAAAGACTGAGAAGTAGCTTTTCTGCGTCCAGGCGTCCGGCTCGCCGCGCCAGTTCCAGTGCGTGGGGATGCGTTCGGGAAGCTGCGGGTAGTAGTAGATGAGCAGCAGGACCGGCGCAATGGTCAGGGCCACGACTACTATCTCCAGCAGGAGGTTCGTGTAATCCGCCAGCCTGCGCGTCCTGAGCGACGAAGCAAAGCGCTGGTGCTCTTCGACCAGCTCAAGCTGCTTCGCCTGCCTGTAGAAGATGATGTAGAGCAGCATCGTCACGGGCATCATGAGCAGGCGCGGCGCGACCTGTGTGAACTCGGTTCGCTCCTTGTAGAAGGAGACGACGAGGCCGATGGCTTCGATCTCTATGAAGAGCATCAAGAGCCAGAACCAGTAGCGGTGAAGGATGCGCCGACCCTCGCCCCTGTAAGTCTCCGCACTGACTCGCACGCCGAAAAAGGCGTCTTCGCCGCGCATCACCGGCATGAACATGAAGCACGCCAGCAGAACCAGATCGACCAACAGCAAAAAGATGAACGTTGATGACATCTCGAAGGAGCCCTCCTCTTCTACTTGCTCCCTTTCAACAAGCCGCGCAATTCGTCGCCGACAATCGCCATGATTTCGGAGCGCGGCAGGCCGGCCAGGATCAATTGCGTCAGGGCGGCGCGCAAGGGTTTGCGCAGCTCGTCCGCGCTCTTCTCCTGCGCGGTGCTGGAGGCCACAACGGCGCCCGCCCCGTGGCGGACGTTGATCAGGCCCTCGCGCTGCAACTCCCTGTAGGCGGTCGCGATGGTGTTCAGGTTGACGCCCAGATCAGCCGCCACCTGGCGAACCGGCGGCAGCGCCGCCCCCTCGCGCAGCACGCCACGCGCAATCAGCGCCTTGATCTCGTCCACGACCTGCTGGTAGAGCGGCCGGCGGTCCGTTTCGTCAATTACGATGTACATCACAACCCTCTCCCGAAATTGTATGTTGTTTCTATACACCATACAATTGTACGAGTCAAGAGCTTTTTCGGTTCTGAAAATTTTTATGGGAATAGGCCACGGAGGCACAGAGGCACGGAGAAGAAGATTTCAAATTCTTGTCGTGTCCTAAATTGATTGACAGAACATGATCTGAGGAAAGC
>DATEMM010000415.1:0-6663 GCA_035275605.1 Pyrinomonadaceae bacterium | reverse complement strand
CAATAAGCGAAACCCGCGCCGTAACTATAATCGCACTCGCGAGTACCGCCTAAGAAATCAGAAGTGGCTTTATGAGTATCTCAAAACGAAGCAGTGTGAGTGGGAAGGCTGTGATGTGAATGACCCAGACATGCTTGTCTTTGACCATTTGAACCCACATGAAAAGCGAGACCACGTAAGCACGATGGCAAATAATTCCTGGGGCTTAAAAAGCGTTCAAGAGGAAGTAGCAAAGTGCCGCGTGTTGTGTGCCAATCATCACCAGAAGCACACGATTCAGCAGTTCGGTTATAAGAAGTGGCGGACCGAAGATTGAAGCTCAAAGAAGATTGCCGTATAACTGAGGAACAGCTATACGGCAAACTAATTTCTGGAGCCACCTGGCGGGCTTGAACCGCCGACCTACGGTTTACGAAACCGTCGCTCTACCAACTGAGCTAAGGTGGCTCTGACTTGTGAAGGCTTTTAAATATACGGACGCGCCGCGCGCGGTGTCAAGCGCGTCCAATCAGAGGGAGGAGAGGGGATGGCTAAGGACAAGAATCTGGCCAAGCTGAAGAGTCGTTTCGAGGTTCGGGGCGGAATCATCAACGAGTTTGACTTTCATCAGAACCAGGGCGCTTTGAGCGAGGAGGAGCAAAATCGCTTCGCACGGCAGGAGGAGGAACAGGCCCTGCGCGAGGGCCAGGCGGAAGAATCGCAGCCCGAAACGGAGGCCGATCGCGTCGCGCGGATGATGGAGGATGCGCGTGAGAAGGCCGAGAAGAATCTGCGCCGGAAAGAGAAGCAATCCGGCGAAACATACGCACGGCCAGCGCGCAGGAGTAAGGGAGCGAGCAGGAAGAAGGCTGCGAAAAAGAGCCCGCGCCGCGCTGCTTCGCGCAAAGGGGTTGCGAAGAAAACGGGGAAGTACGCGGCCAAAAAGAGCGCAAAGCCCGGCAAGAGTTCGGCGAAAAAATATGCCGCTAAACGCCCGGCAGGCAAAAGCTCGGGCAAAAAGAGTGCGGCCAAAAAGAGCAGGACGCGCGGCAGGTGAGCTTGCGCGTTGAGGGCGAGATAATCAAACGTCAATGAGGAGCTAAATCGAATGTCAGAACAGATGAGAAACGAAAACGAAACTTTAAGCGCGAGCGGCGAAGAAGCGGCTGACCGGGCCAGAGACAACGAGGAGAACGAGCTGGAGGCCGAGCAGGAGTCTGCCGAAGCGATGGATGCGGAGGTTCCTCAGCCTCCGGGGGCGGATCAGACGACGGAAGGGCAGCCGTCGTAAAGAGGTAGTCGAGAGCAGTTAAAAAGGCGCGGCGGGGAAGAGGGCTAAACCTTTCCCGCCGCGCCCGCGTATGTGCCTCCGCGCGTCGTCAGCGGTTTCGGTGTCCGCGAAAATCGGTTACGATGTGCGGGCAATTCAGCCCGGCTCGCTCTCCCCGGCGACTCCTACTTTTAAAGCCCAAGACTACTGCCATGAAAATAGCTTCCCTCTCGAAACGAAAAGCGTTCTTGTCATTAACCCTGCTCACTTCAAAGCGCAGGCAGGCCGCACTTACGCTCGCCGCTCTCCTGGTAACGCTCCTCTCCGGCGCAGAAATGTATGCGCAGCAGAAAAGAGTTGCGCGCCCGCAAAAGCTGCCGTCCGCGGAAAAGGTAGTCGGCGATTACCTGAAGGCGACCGGCGGCAAGAAGCGCCAGGCGGGCGTCAAAGACGCGACCTACGAGTGGACTATCCAGATGAAGGGCGAGGCGGCTGGAACCGAGCGTGGGCAGCAGAAGTCGCCCGCCTCTACGCGCCGTGAGATGACGCTGCGGGACCGAGAGGCCGTGAGCGCCGTCAGCTCGCGCGCCGCCTGGACGCGCGGCCTGGACGGGAGCTTGCGGACGCTGACGGACGCCGAAGCGCGAGCGGCCAAACTTCATTCCGCCCTCACCGCCAGCCGGCTCGTCGATTACAAAAAGCTGAACGTGCAGGCGCGCACCATCGCTTTTGACGAGACGCTGTCAGAGCCCGCTTACGTCGTGGAGTTTTCAACCAAAGACGGCGCGCGGCTGCGTTACTGGTTCGGCGCGTCCAGCAAGTTGATTTTGAAAACGTTGGACGAAGCGCGCGGGGCTACCATCATCTTCGGCGACTACCGCGCGGAGAACGGCATTCTTGAGCCGCACCGCCTGGAGATGTCTACCACGGGTGAGCCGGACGCGACCACCTTTCTACTGAAGTCCGCTCGCTACAACACCGGGCTGAGCGACACGCTCTTTGATCCTCCTTCGGTTGAAACTCTGGACATCGCCAAACTGCTGATGGAGGTCGAAGCGAACCAGAAGGAGATAGACGAGCGCGTCTCGGATTACGCGTTCACGGAGAAGAGAATTGAGCGTGAGATTAACGACAAGGGCGAGGTCAAGAAGGAGAAGGTCCTCGTCTTCGAAATCTATCCGCTGCGCGGCGGCGGCGCTATCTACAAGTTGATTAGCGAGAACGGTGTGCCAATTTCGGCGGAGCGCGCGGCGAAGCAGGACAAGGAGATTGCGGACTACGTTGCCAAGCACGAGCGTGAGCGGGAAAAGCGTGAGCAGAAAGAGAAAGAGGAGGCCGAGAAGAATAAGGGGCAGCCCGCCAAGAAAGACACGGACGGGGATGACGTCTCAGTCGCGGTCTTTCTGCGCGCCTGCGAGTTCGTCAGCCCGCGCCGTGAACGCTTCCACGACCGCGAGGCAGTCGTCTTCGATTTCCGCCCGCGCCCAGGCTTTCGCTCGAAGACGATGGCCGAGAGCATCGTGGCAAAACTGGTTGGAGTCATCTGGATCGACCCAGAGGATAAAACGGTTATTCGCCTGGAAGCGAAGCTGGCCGAGAGTTTCAAGGTGGCCGGCGGCCTTCTGGCCTCGATTCGACCGGGCTCTGCCTTCACGTTCGAGCAGACGCGCATGAGCGACGGCGTTTGGCTGCCGCGCCTGGCACAGGTCAACTTCGCGGCCAAGATTTTCCTCTTTAAGGGTGTCGAGGCGAACGAAACGTCGGAGTTCAGCAACTACCGGCGCTTCGACACCGAAGCCAGCGACTACAAGATCGGCGCGCCCGCAACGAGCACTTCCGCCCCGCCAAAGCCATGATTGGAGTGCCACAGCCCGGCTCGTTTTGAGCGGCCCGTGACGCTCTGCTACAGTTTCGTCGTCTTGGAAGAGCATAAACGGAGCGTTGCTTAAGCGTCGAGCTGATGTTGGGTCCATACGTATTTTTACTGTGTCTCCTTTTGGCGCTTTTTGCGTGGGTGTATTTCATCAAGGGCGGGTCGGCCAAAACCCTCACCCCGCCGAGCCGGAACGCGGACCTGGTCAAAGTCCTCCTGAACCTGGAACAGCGCCCCCTGGAAGAATTGTTTCAGCTCTACGCGCGGGAGTTCGGTCCGGGCGCCGCCAGGTACGCACGCAGAACGTACAATAAGTGGAAGTCCGGCGAGGTCCGCCCGAACCGGCAGACCTTTAACCGTCTGCTCCTGCGCCTTCCGCAGGTGATGAGCTTCGATTTGAAATGCGAGGTACTGAGGAAGCTGAGGCAGGAGTATTGTGCCAAAGACAGTTACCAGCTCAACGTGGACACGTTGAGCTGGCGGCAATCGGTCGCCCCGCTCGTAGACGACCTCATCAACAAATCTTACACGGCCGAGCTACCCAAACAGATTGAAGGGAGATTAAGATGGCTCTCGGCCGATGACATGCAGACTGCCCGCTCGATTCTTGCCGAATCTCAGGCGCGCGAAAGCAGAAACGCGATGCTCCTGCTCGAACGCGAGTTTAGCAACATAGAACAGCTCCTGGACGCCACAGGTGCCAAGAGCGAGGTCACGCATCTCATCAAGCTGCCTTTGGGAACCATCAAGTTGAAGATCGAAGGGAGGTAGCGCCTCAGTGGCAGACGAACGCGACGAGTTAGTCCCCCAGAAGCAATCGCTCTTTGAGGTGACGCCGGACGACATTCTCGACAACGCCCTAAGGAATCTGGACGAGAAGCAGGCGCACGACGTGACGAAAAAGGCCGCAGACGAGGTGGTCAGAATCGCCGTCGAAAAACGCCTGGCCGAGCACCGCAGCGAGGCCGCCCAGGAGGAGATGCGAAACCTGATTCACAACGCGAACGCCCTGGATCAGAGGGGCGGCGACTACCAGATCAACAGCACCTTCGAGACCGCCACCGGCACCACAGAGGTACAGATTCGCCGCTCCAAATCAACTAACGTTATCTTCATCGCCTCAGCCATCGGATTCGTGCTCGTCCTGTTGATCGTGCTCTTATTAATTCTCAGATAGTAACAGCCAGCGGTGAGTTGGCCTCTTCAAATCTGATGGCCTGGGCGCAGTAAAGCTACCAGCTCACTCTGGTTGATCTATGAAATAAAGGATTCCTCATGAGCGCTAATGTTCTGATTGTTACAGTCACTGAGATCGAAAGCGAAGCAGTGTTTCGAACTTTCCAAGAAGCGACTGGACAAAAACCCAAGCTTGAATCCATTGGCGGTCGGGTCTACCACAACCTCGGCGTCATCAATGGCGCTCAAATTTTCATGGTTCAGTCTGAAATGGGGGCGGGCGGGTTAGGTGCGGCCCAACAAACCGTTGATAAAGGTATAGCCGCGCTGTTGCCGTCCGCAGTCATCATGGTGGGCATAGCTTTCGGCGTTAATCACGAGAAACAGAACATCGGAGACATTCTCGTCTCTAAACAGCTAATGATGTATGGGCCTCATAAGGTGGGAACGCAGGAGGGCGAACGTCGCATCATTCCGCGCGGCGCGCGAGTTGATGCCTCGCCATTGCTGCTAAGTCATTTTCGTAATGCCAAGCTCTACTGGGAAGGGCAGAGTGTCCACTTCGGGCTGATTCTTTCGGGCGAAACGCTAGTAGATAATCTTGAATTTCGTCAGGAGTTACTTAGGCTGGAACCGGAAGCCGTCGGCGGCGAGATGGAAGGCGCAGGGCTCTACGTATCCTGTCAGGATAGCAACATAGATTGGATTTTGGTCAAGGCAATTTGCGACTGGGGTGATGGTCACAAAGCACAGGACAAAGAGGAGCGTCAGCAAAAGGCAGCCCGTAATGCGGCGAGCTTTGTATTACATGTACTTCAGCACACATTGCTCAAAGCGAGAAAAAAGTCTCAAGTATCAGTTGCCTCGAAAACTAAGAAAGCTACCGGAGGACTTACAGAGATTCGATGGAGCGAACGGAATAAAACTGCAGTTGAATATTTTATGACCATCTGCGACGAGGATCCTGAAGATGAGGATAAGCTTACGCAGATGTTGGCAAGTTGGGGGTTAATAAAACCAACCAAGAACGGATTGAACTTTTCTATCGATGGCTCTCTAATGTTCGGTCCTAACGATAGACCACCAAACGGCTTCCATACAGATGTACAGATTGAGGATAGAAGGTTCAAGCCTTCGCTGATCAAACACCTCAATGGGTATTGTCTCCTCGCGGTAATTAAAGAACTGCGTGATTACCTGTCCGACCTTTGGCAGGGCCAGTGGGAGGACCCTTTACGGAGAGATGAAAGTGGAAGGCCCCTAAAGATAGCCAAATATCCTGAAACCGCTGTTATTGAGGCAATGGTAAACTTTGTCATCCATCGGGATTATGCTATTAACGATTTAGCTTTCATTGTAATCAACGATGACCACATAAAATTTATCAATCCTGGAACGAGCCTTTATCCCATCACAGACCTCCTTTCTGCTCGGGAGCCTTTACGTCCAAAGTACAAGAGAAATAGCGAGATTATCAAAGCCATGAGCCGGACGAGGCTCAACCAGCGGCAGGGCGGGGGGATTATTAGAATCCGTCAAGCTCTGGAAATCAACGGAAACTTCCGTGAGGATGGAACATTAGGGCTGGAAATAAGTAGCGATGATGAGGAGAAACGATTCTCTCTCATAATGTATGAAGCCAAGCCCCCAGCCCCTAAAACCACGGTTCCGACAGCAGCAAGCCGCTCAAACCTGCCTCCTCAACCTTACTTTTTCGGCAGGCAACAGGAATTAAAGGTCATTGCCAGCGCACTGTCGCCAGAGTCGCGCAGTTGGGGCGTCCTGGTTGACGGCCCCGGAGGTATCGGCAAGACGGCACTCGCACTCCGCGCAGGGCATCTGGCACCCGACGAAAATTTCTCGCTCAAAATCTTTCTGACCGCCAAAGTTCGTGAGTTGACCCCTGCCGGTGAGCAGAAGTTGCAGGACTTTATGCTACCTAACTTCATCGCCTTGATTTCCGAGTTGGCAGCCGAGTTGGGCGAAGAAGAGATCGGGCGCACGCCCGCGAGCGAGCGTGCCAACGCCGTGCGCCGCCTCCTGATAGACAAGCAAGCCCTTATCATCATTGACAACGTCGAGACCTTTAACGAGCAGGAGCGCGTCCGCCTCTACCAATTTCTCAGCCGCCTGCCCACGACCTGTAAAGCGATTGTCACCAGCCGCCGTCGCACGGACATTGACGCGCGCGTTCTACGCCTCGACCGGTTAGCGCTCGACGAAGCCCTTGAACTGATGGCCGAGCTAGCCAAATCTAACCGCCGCTTAGCGCCCGTAAGCAATAAGGAGCGTCAAGACCTTTACGAAATCACTGGCGGCAACCCTCTTCTCATTAAATGGGTGGTCGGGCAATTGGGACGTGCGG
>DATEMM010000414.1:0-9233 GCA_035275605.1 Pyrinomonadaceae bacterium | reverse complement strand
CTATTCCAGGGGCGACGCGAACTGTCGTTCGCTCTGCCCCTGGCTATCATATTCGACCCTTTCAGGGTCTAAATCAGGGCCTAAATCGGGGTCTTAAGACTCTGGCTCCCCTCGCTTGCTTCTCTTTAACCCTTTCCGTATAATTCTCCGCTTGCTCTGAGCGCGGCGGTTTCATCCGGTGGGTTCGCGCCCACTTTTTCTTTTGCGCGAGGGGCATTTTCGAGAGACCAGGAGACGAGCCGAAGGTGGGCCAGGGTTCGATTGAAGAGCGCGTGCGGGGGATTGCCGAGCGGGTGGCGGCGGATCGTGGGCTGGAGCTAGTCCACGCCGAAGTCGCCGGCCCCGAAGGCAAGCCCATCATCCGCATCTTCATTGACAAGCCGGAAGGCGTCACGCACGAGGATTGCTCGGAAGTCAGCCTGCATGTTGGCACAATCCTCGACGTGGAGGACTTCATCCACTCGGCCTACACTTTGGAAGTCTCTTCCCCTGGCCTGGAGCGTGGCCTCTACAAGCGCGCGGATTACGAGCGCTTCAGCGGGCACCCGGCCAAGATGAAGTCGCGCATCGCCGTCAACGGCCAGCGCAACTTTCGCGGGCGGATAATCGGCGTCGAAGGCGACCAGGTGATTTTCGAGGACAAGACGAGCGGGCGCGTGACCATCCCGCTTGAGCACGTCGTCAAGGCGAACCTGGAGATAGACGTCGAAGAAGAGTTTCGTCGCGCCAAAGAGCGAGAGATGGCGGCCGAGGCGGACGGGCGCAAACACAACTGAATAACAATCGAATAGGCTCGACAGGTCGAGGCCAAGCGTCCTCAGTCCTGAGCCAATGGAAAGAGACAGGTACTTAAATGAGCACATCCATCGCGCAGAACATTGACGCCCTTTGCCAGGAGAAGGGCGTGGACCGCGAGATCGTCATCGAGGCGATGAAGGAAGCGGTGCGCGCTGCCGCCCGCAAGCAGTTCAAGTCGGGCGAGGACATACAGGTTGACTGGAACCCGGAGACCGGCATCGAGCTTTCCGCCTCCAAGGTGGTCGTAGATGAGGTCGCGGACCCGGCCACGGAGCTGTCAATCGAAGAAGCGCGCGAGATGGCCGGCGACGAGGTGGAGATAGGCGACGCCCTGCTCCTGCCCCTGCCGATGGAAGAACTGGGCCGCATCGCCGCCCAGACCGCCAAGCAGATTCTCTTCCAGAAAGTGCGCGATGCCGAGCGCTCGAACATCTACGACCAGTACATAGACAAGATCGGCGACCTCATCAACGGCTTCGTCAAGCGCTTTGAGCGCGGCAACATCATCGTTGACCTCGGCAACATGGAAGCCATTCTGCCTCGCTCACAACAGTCCCGCGGCGAGCAGTGGAACCAGGGTGAGAGGATTCGCGTAGTTATCAACAACGTCTCGAAGGAATCCAAGGGCCCGCAGGTCGAAGTCTCCCGCACCTCCCCGGAACTCCTGCGCCGCCTCTTCGAGATGGAAGTGCCGGAGATTTACGACGAGACGGTCGTCATCAAGTCGGCCGTGCGTGAACCGGGCGAGCGCGCCAAGATTGCAGTCACCTCCAACGAGCGCGACGTTGACCCCGTGGGCGCGTGCGTCGGCATGAAGGGTTCGCGCGTGCAGGCCATCATCAGAGAGCTGCGCGGCGAGAAGATTGACATCATAGAGTGGTCGGACGAGCCTTCGGTCTTCGCGGCCAACGCCCTGTCGCCCGCCAAGGTCAATCAGGTCCGCATCACGGACATCGAGAACCGCCAGATGGAAGTGATAGTTAACGAAGATCAGTTGTCGCTCGCCATCGGCAAGCGCGGGCAGAACGTTAGGCTCGCCACCAAACTGGTCGGCTGGAACATAGACATCCGCAGCGAGGAAGAATTGAAGAAAGAGGTCGCCGAAGCTATGGGCGCGCTCATCGCTTCCGGCGGCTCTGTCCCGCTCTCCGCCATCGAAGGCGTCACGGCGGCCCAGGCGGACGCTCTTGCCGAGCACGGCGTCAACGACATTGACGCTCTGGCCGCCACTACCGTAGACGACCTGGTCGAATATCTGGACGTCAGTCTGGACGAGGCCGAGTCCATGTTGACCGCCGCGCAGGCCGTCATTGCCGCGCGCGACGCAAGCAAGCAGGGCGGCGAGGACGTGGAAGGCGAAGAAGAAGGCCAGGAGGCAGCAGCGCCCGAGGAGGGCGCGGAAGAAGCCGCGAGCGCCTCGGCGGGAGAAGAAACCGCCGCCATTGAAGAAGAGACGGGGGCGAGCAGCGTGTCCGAAGAGACATCTGAGCCGCAGGAAACATTTATGCCCGAAGAAGGTGCCGAGACGGTTGAACAGCACGCCGTCTCTGCCGAGTTTGACCCGAACTCCGACGCAGGCGAGGTCGAGCCCTCGGAGGCGATGATTGCCGAAGGCTACGACGAAGCTGTCGAGCGGGGCGAGCCTTTCAGCGCCGAGGCGGAGATTCTGGCAGCGGATTCCGCGGACCCGGTAGCGCTGAGCGAAGCCGACCCGATTTCGCAGGATGAGCTTCTGCTGCAAGAGGCCGGGCGCGATTTGCGGCCGGACACCATCACGCCGTCGCCCGACATCACGTCAACCGGCGCGGCGATGATTGAAGCTGCCGAGAAGGTTGGCGAGGGCGATGCGCCCATCGAAGAAGAGGCAGCGCCGTCCCCGCGCGGAGATTTTGCGTCGGAGGCGTCGGCCCCCGAAGTCCAGGTGAGTTCAGCTCCCGAGCCGTCCTACAGTGAGGCCGCAACGGTCGAGAGCCCTGACGAAGACGAGAAGCGCACGGACGCTTCCGAAGACAATGCGGCCCAATAACCGTAGCGTGCGCGCTCGCAGAAAAAGCGCGTTTCGCTCCTTGCCTTCAAAAACCCGCCCGGCAGCGTGCCTCTTTTAAGTGCGCTTCAAAGGGTTTGAAGGCAAGAGTCTCAAACCTCATTTTGAAGCGCACGACGCCGTTTTAACTTTAAGCGTCGAAGAAGGAGTGCATGACCGTTACTTCTAAGGTTCGCCTGTACGACCTGGCCAAAGAGCTCAAGCAAGACACCAAGCGCCTCATAGAGGAAGTTCGGCGCGAGGGCGTTGACGTGAGCGTCCCCTCCAACTCTATCTCGAAAGAGTTGGCTGACAAGATTCGCAACCGCTACTTCCCGAAGAAAGAGACCTCGGCCCCGCGCAAGGTCGTCGTGGTCAAGCGTGCGCGCCCCACTGTCGCCGAAGAAGCTCCCGCAGTCGAAGAGGCGCCCGCGGCCGACGTTGCAGCCCCGCAACCCGAAGCGGCTGGTGACGAGCCGGAACAAGAGCCCCAGACAGTGGCACAGCCAGGGGCAGCCAAGCCCGTCGTCCTGCGCCCGCAAGTCCGTAAGCTCACGCCTGCGGCCCGCGCCGAACACCCCGGTGCCGCGGCTGGAGCCAGCGCCCCTGCCCAGGAGCCCAGACACGAAGAGCAGCCGGGGACAATCGCCGCGGAGATGCCAGACATTGTGACAGCACCCGAGGTCGTCGCGCCCCCTGCTCCCCCAGAACAGGCCGTGGAAGCAGCGCCTGTGGCGACGGTGCCCGCAGCAGGGCCAGCCGCGCCGCCCGCCCCCTCAAGACAGGTGCGCGTGCTGCGGCCCACAGCGGAAGCTCTCAATGCGGGCGTTCGCATAGGCGAGCGCGCTCCAGCGCCTGTGGCCCCTCCGCCTGTAGCGCCCGTCAGCCCGCGCGAGCGGCGGGAGCGCCAGGAACGCAGTGAGCGCGGCGAACAACGCCAGGACCGTGGCGGACGCGCGCCGGTGGCTCGCGCCGAGCGCAGCGGGACTCCGGGCGAAACGGCCACCCCGCAGATTACCTACATCCCTTCACCGTCGGACGGCCGTGGGCGCAGGCCCGGACGCGGCGGGCGCAACACCGCGCGCGGCGGCCAGAAACCGCACGAGGGAGGACGCGGTGGGCGCTTTGACCGGGACTACATCCCGCCGCCGAAAGCCCTCTCGCTGGAGGACCGCATCGCCGGTCGGTTGAGTATGGATGTCGCGACGGTCGCGGGCGAATTGAAGCCCGTGCGCGTCGTCGAAGGCTCGACCGTCAAGGAGTTCGCCGAAAAGCTCGGCATCAAGCCAAAGGACGTTGTCACACTGCTCTTGCAGCGCGGCGTCTTCGCCACCATCAACCAGCCTTTGAACGACGACGTGGCAGTTGACCTGGCCCACCGCTTCGGTTACGAATTGACGTTCGTGCCGTTCGAGGAGATGGTCGCCGAAGAGGAGTTTGAAGAGTTGATCGCGGCCGACGCGGACGACGTGGAGTTGCCGCGCGCGCCCGTCGTCACAGTCATGGGCCACGTTGACCACGGCAAGACCAGCCTGCTCGACGCCATCCGCGCCACGGACGTTGCGGCGGGCGAGGCGGGCGGAATTACGCAGCACATCGGCGCGTACAGTGTGCAGGTCGCGAGCCCGGACAATCCGGGCGAGACGCGCCGCGTCGTCTTCCTGGACACGCCCGGCCACGAAGCCTTCACGATGATGCGCGCCCGCGGGGCGAAGGCGACCGACGTGGTCGTCCTGGTCGTCGCCGCTGACGACGGCGTGATGCCGCAGACCATAGAGGCCATCGAACACTCGCGCGCGGCGGGAGTCCCCATCGTCGTCGCCATCAACAAGATTGACCGGCCCGATGCCAACCCTGATCGAGTCAAGCAGGAGTTGGCCAACCAGGGCTTGCAGCCCGTCGAGTGGGGCGGCGAGACCGAAATGGTTCAGGTCTCTGCCAAGAAGCGCGAGAACCTGGATAACCTGCTCGAAACCATCCTGCTGACAGCGGACATTCTCAACCTCAAGGCGAGCCCGACGCGCCTTGCCAGCGGCGTCGTGCTCGAAGCCAAGCTGGACCGCGGGCGCGGCTCCGTCGCCACGGTGCTCGTGCAGCAAGGAACCTTGCGCATTCACGACCCTTTCATCGTGGGACAGATTTTCGGCAAGGTGCGCGCCATGTTCGACGACCGCGGACAGGCCATCACGGAAGCCGGGCCGGCAACGCCGGTTGAAGTCCTGGGCCTCCAGGGCGTGCCGCAGGCCGGAGAGTCTTTCCAGGTCGTGGCCGACATCACCAAGGCGCAGAGCATCTCGCACCACCGCCAGATGTTGACCCGCCAGAACACTCTTCTCCAGTCAACCAAGCGCGGTATAGAGGCGCTCGGCCAGACGGAGGTCAAGGAGCTGCTCGTCGTCATCAAGGCGGACGTGCAGGGTTCTGTCGAAGTCTTGAAGAGCACTTTGCAGAAGCTCTCGACCGAGCAGGTCAAGGTGAAAGTCATTCGCTCGGGCGTCGGCGCTATCACGGAGTCGGACGTGCTTCTGGCTTCGGCCACGCAGGCGGGCTCGGCCAGCACGGCGGTCGTCATCCTGGGCTTTAACGTGCGCCCGGAGACGCGCGCCGCGGATTTGGCCAAGCAGGAGGGCGTGGACATACGGCTCCACTCGATCATCTACAAGGTCGAAGAAGAGATTCGCGCCGCGATGATCGGCATGCTCGAAGCCGTCGAGAAGGAGAAGATTCTCGGCAAGGCTGAAATCCGCGAAGTCTTCCGCGTGCCGAAGGCTGGCACAGTGGCGGGCTGCATGGTGATTGACGGGACGATTCGCCGCAACGCGCGCGCGCGCTTGATTCGCGACGGCGTGGTTTCGTGGGAAGGCGGCATCGCCAGCCTGCGGCGCTTCAAGGACGACGCCTCGGAGGTCCGCGAGGGCTTCGAGTGCGGCATCGGCCTGGAGAACTTTAACGACATCAAGGTCGGCGACCAGATCGAGGCTTACGTCATCGAGAAGGTCGCGGCCACGGAACTGTAAGAAAGTGGTCAGTGGTCAGTGGCCGGTGGTCAATTAAAAACAGACAACTCGCCGGTGCTGATGGTCTTTCTTTTCGCTGACCACTGACTACTGACCACTGACCACTGCTTTATGCGAAGGCCCGAGAGAGTTGCCGACATGCTGCGCGAGGAGATTATGCAGCTTGTCGGTTATGAGCTGGAAGACCCGCGGGTGCAGGCCGTCACGGTGACGGATGTGCGCTTGTCGGAGAATATGCGCGACGCGAGTGTTTACGTGCTGGTCGAGGGTAGCGAGGAAGAAATCCTGGCCGCGCTCACGGCCCTGCGCCATGCCGCGCCCTACGTGCGCAAGCAGGTCGGCTTCGCCCTCAACCTGCGCTACACGCCCGAGATTCACTTCGTCCGCGATACGGCCGAAGAGCGCGGCGCGCGCGTGGATAAACTTCTCGAAGAGATCAAACAGGATTCAGGTCCTGAGAACCAGGCGGGAGAGTTTCCCGAAAGAAAGGACAGGGATGAGGGATGAAGGATGAAGGATGAAGAAAGACAAACGCTGTCACTTCATCCCTCATCCTTCATCCCTCATCCTTTTGAAAAAAGATGCTTAGTCAAGTTGTTGAGTTGATCGAGCAGAAGAGATGTTTCGCGATTACCTCACACATACGCCCAGACGGTGACAGTCTGGGCTCCAGCCTCGGCCTCTACTGGCTCTTGCGCTCACTTGATAAGGACGTGGAAGTCATCATGCGCGACCCCGTCCCGCACGCTTACCAGAAACTACCGGGCGTGCGCGATGTGCGCGTCACTCCCGCCGTCGATCGCCCCTACGACGCCGTCTTCGTCATCGAATGCTCAGACATCACGCGCCCCGGTCTCATCGACCTCGAAAAACAGTTCGTCGTCAATATAGACCATCACTCGACCACGGCGCTCTTTGGGAACATCAACTGGATCGACTCGACCGCTTCGGCCGTCGGCGAGATGATCTACAATTTGTGCAAGGCGACGGGCGTGCGCGTCACCAAGGAGATAGCCGAGTGCGTCTACACGGCGCTCATCACCGACACGGGCTCCTTCCACTACTCGAACACGAGCGACCGCACCTTCAAGGTCGCCTCCGAATTGGTCCGCGCCGGAGTCAAGCCCGCGAAAATCTCGCAGGCAGTCTTTAGCAATTATCCCTGGTCGAAGATAGAGCTGCTCGGCGAAGTCCTGACGACCGTCAAGCGAGACGAGACGGGGCGCGTGGCCTGGATGCACCAGACTTTGGAGATGCAGGAGCGCGCCGGGGCGACCGAAGAGGACGCGGATGGCTTCGTAAACTACCCGCTGACCTGCGGCTCGGTCGAAGCGGTCGCGCTCCTCAAGGAGTGCTCGCCCGGCATCTACCGCACCTCTTTGCGCTCGAAGGGCGACGTCAACGTGGCGCGCATTGCGGAGAAGTTCGGGGGCGGCGGCCACCGCAACGCCGCTGGCTGCACGCTTCGCGGGGACCTGGCGGAGGCCGAGCAGACCATCGTCCGCCTCCTGCAAGACGCCGTCGAGCACCGCAACGGCGACCGCGACAACTCGCACCCATCCACGGAATCCAGCACCCACACGGAAGCGGCAGCGTAACGACCGAACCCAGGAGTCAGGAGCCGGAAGAAAAGGTATTAACCGCTTTCCTTCTGGCTCCTGGCTCCTGACTTCTGACTCCTGCTTTTATGAAAGAGAAGAAATATAAGTGGCGGCGCGAGGACTATCAGGAGAAGACGCGCGGGCTGCTGATGGTTCACACCGGGAACGGCAAGGGCAAGACGACGTGCGCGCTCGGGCTGATGATGCGCGCGGCTGGACGCGGGCTCAAGTGCTGCATGATCCAGTTCATGAAGTCTAGGAACGACCGCTACGGCGAGCACGAGGCGGCGGAAAAGCTCGGCATCGAAGTTCACACGATGGGCGACGGCTTTACCTGGGACACGAAGAACCCGGAGCAGGACCGCCAAACGGCCCGCGAGACCTGGGCGCTTTGCGTCGAGAAGCTGCGGAGCAAGGATTACGACCTCCTGGTCTTCGACGAGCTGGTCTACGTCTTAAGCTACGAGATGCTGCCGGTCTCGGAAGTCCTCAATGAGATCAGCGCCGTGCGCGCCGAGCAGCCCGCGCTGCACATCGTCTTGACAGGGCGCGACGCGCCATCCGCGCTCGTAGAGGCCGCCGACCTCGTCACAGAGATGCGCGAAATCAAACACCCCTTCAACGCGGGCATCCGCGCCCAACAGGGGATAGAATTCTGACGGAGAGCAGAATTCAGGAGCCGGGAGTCAGGAGTCAGAATAAAAGAGAAGCGGTTCTCCGCCTTATCTATTCCGGATTCCGACTCCTGAATTCTGCTTTTTCGTGTTACTCTCTCCGTCGTTCTCCTTTGACTCCAGACAAAGAAAGGCCGTGCGCGATGATCGGTGACGGATCAGGCATGTCGGATGTAATTTCATTTCATCCCTCATCCCTCATCCCTCATCCCCTCTCTTATGCCCTGGTTTCGTAAGAAGAATCAGAAGATCGAGAGCATCCCAGCCGAGGAGCGCGTCGTCAGGACCGAAGGCATCTTCGTCAAGTGTGACGAGTGCGACCAGCCGCTCTTCAAGCCGGACCTAGAAGAGTCCAGACAAGTCTGCCAGCACTGCGGCTACCATTTCCGCCTGGACGCCCGCTCGCGCCTCTCCATGATATTCGACGAGGGTGAGTACGAGGAGTTGGACGCCGAGGTGATCTCGATTGACCCGCTCGACTTCGTGGACAGCAAGCCGTACACGCAGCGACTCGAACAGGCGCGCGATTTGACGGGCTTGCCCGAAGCGATCATCACCGGGCGCGGCACGGTCGGCGGCCACTTAGTCTTCGCAGGCGCGATGGACATGCTCTTCATCGGCGGCTCGATGGGCTCGGCCGTCGGCGAGAAGATCACGCGCCTGATTCACCGTGCGATAAAAGATCGTGGGGCCGTCATCATCTTCGCCGCGTCGGGTGGAGCGCGCATGCAGGAGGGGACGTTCAGCCTGATGCAGATGGCGAAAATCTCTTCCGCGCTGGCCGAGTTGGACGAAGCGCACCTGCCTTTCATCTCCGTCCTCACGGACCCGACCACGGGCGGCGTGACCGCCAGCTTCGCCATGCTTGGCGATTTGATTATCGCCGAGCCGAAAGCCTTGATCGGCTTCGCCGGCCCTCGCGTCATCGAGCAGACCATTCGCCAGAAGCTCCCGAAAGATTTTCAGCGCTCGGAGTTCCTGCTCGACCACGGAATGCTCGACGCCATCGTTGACCGACGCGAGATGCGCGACTTCTTCATCAAGGCCCTCAACTTCATGATGAACCCCAAGGTTCAAGTGAGCAGTGAATAGTAAATAGTGAATCGTCAATGGTAAATGG
>DATEMM010000413.1:0-3836 GCA_035275605.1 Pyrinomonadaceae bacterium | reverse complement strand
CTGCTGCCCCGAGCGCGCGAAGCTACTTTGCGCCTCGAGCGCCATTGTCAACGCGCCCCGCGCGTCGTTCGCCAGAAGCTTGACCTCCGCCAGCGCCAGTTGCGTTCTGGAAATCAGGAAGGGATTTTTCGAGCGGGCCGCCATCTCGAAAGCCTCCTCGCAGGCCAGCCTGCCCTCGCCCGTCTTGCCCGAAAGAGAGAGCGAGAGCCCCACCACGCGTTTGGCCTCGATAGATATTTCGCCCTGCCCGTCGGCAAATTTAAGCGCCTCCAGGCCCTTCTCTACGGCCGAAGGAAAGAGCCGCCGGCTGAGCGCCATCTCAGCACCGCTTAAATGGATCGCCGCCAGCAGCGATTTGTTTCCGCCGTCCTGATCCGTCGCCAGGCCGGACGCTTGGTCGAGCAGCGCCTGCGCCTCCGCGTAATGCCCTGTCTGCCACAGGGCATCGCCGCGCTCGATCAGGCCGTAACCCATGTCCATCTGATTGCCCAGGGCCTGGCTGATGGCGTACTTCTGTTCGAAATGTTTGAGGGCTTCCGGGTACTGTTCCTGATAAGCCAGGACGCTGCCGATGCCTTCTAGAGAGAGAGCCTTCTGCCGCTCGTCCTTCGACTCTTCCGCCGCCTGAAGCTGCTGCTGGTGCACTTTGAGCGCCGCCTCGTAATCCCCCTTCAGGCGGTGGATGCGCCCGAGCAGGGTTAAGGCCTGCGAGACCTCCGTGCGGTAGCTCCCACGCTGGTAAAAGGGCAGGGCCTGCTCGACGTAGGACTCGGCCTCGTCGGCGTTGCCCTGCTGTTCGCGCAGGCTGCCGAGCAGGAAAAGCGCCCTGGCTTCGGCGCGCGTGGCCTTGTACCTCTGCGCGAACTCGAGCCCCCGTTTGATATATTTCTCGGCCTCCGCGTACTCCCCGCGCGAGAAAAACACTGTGCCAAGATCGGTGAAGCCGCGAGCCGTCAGGCTCTCCATGCCGTTAGCCTGCGCCATACTCACGACCTCGCCGGCAACCCGCTGGGCCTCTACAGTCTCGCCCTGGTGCTGGTAGACGTAGACCAACTGCAACATTGTTTTGATTTGCAGCGGCAGATTGTTGGTCGCCTGCGCCAGATTGAGAGCCTGCTGCAAGTGTTGGCGCGCCTCGGCCATTTTGCCAGACCTGATGAAGAGGGCGCCGCGCTGGTAAGAGACTTCCGCGCGCCCCTCGATTTTACCCAGGGCCTCATAAATCTTGTCGGCCCTGTCAAAGGAGTCTAGCGCGCTCGGCAGTTGACGCTCGCGCCCGAAGAGGACGCCCGCGCGCAGGTAGGCCGTCGCGTACTGCTGGTCGAGCGTGGTGGCTTTGATGTAGCTCTCGACGGCTTCCTTTAATTGTTCGTTGTTTTCGTAAGCGCGCCCGAGGTCTACGTAGACCTGCGGGTCTTCCGGGCGCAGGCGCGCGATGTCCTTGTAGGCCGCGACCGCCGCCGAGAAGTCGCGCCGGACGCTGGCCGTCACGGCGTCCAGGTAGAGCGCGTCGAGCGGCTGGAGCGCGGTCCGGTCCGGGGCCAGGGTGGAGACGCGCAGTAATTCGTCCTTCGCCCTATCAACGTAGTCCAGTTCCATCAGCGCCTCGGCGTGGCGGGCGTGGGCCAGCGCGAAGTTCGGGTCGGCCAGGGTCGCCTGCTCCAGCGTCTTGCTCGCTTGATTAAAGAGCCCGTCGCGCAGGGCGGCCGTGCCGTTGTCGTACCAGCGCTGCGCCTCCGCCGAAGTCTTGTAAGGGGCCGGGCGTCTCCAGCGCACCAGGCCCCAGATGGCCAGCCCCGCCAACAGGATGACGACCAGAAAAAGTCTGAGCGAGAGCCTCGGCCGCCTGAGAGCGTTCGAGAGCGTCATCAGCGCGCTCGGGTGCTCGCTTGCAGAAGCGGTGACCCGTTCGGTGCGCCGCACGTTTTCGTCGCCCAGGGATTCGTGCAGCTCGCGCAGAGCGGCCAGCATCTCCTCCGCAGACTGGTAGCGCGCCTCCGGCTTCTTCGAGAGCGCCTTCATAGTAATCCGGTCCAGCTCTTCCGGCACGTAAGGATTGAAGGCAGAGGGCGGCGGGGGCTCGACGTGCAGGACCTGCCCGGCGATCTCCAGGACGCCCGTTCCGGCGAACGCCGGGCGGCCCGCGATGCATTCGTAAAGCAACGCGCCCAAAGCGAAGACGTCCGAGCGCCCGTCCACCTGCCCGCCCCTGGCCTGTTCCGGCGAAAGGTAAAGCGGCGTGCCGACGACTGCACCGCTGCGCGTCTGCGTCGCGAACAGCGTGCGCGCGTCCGAAGAGACAGGCCCTCCGTGGCTCTCATCCTTAAGCTGTTTGGCGAGGCCGAAGTCCAGCACCTTGACCTCGCCGCGCTCGTTTAAGAGCACGTTGGTGGGTTTGATGTCGCGGTGTATGACGCCGTGGTGGTGTGCTTCGGCCAGGGCCTCGGCCACGTCGGCGATGATTTCGACCGCGCGCTTGATGGTCAGCGCGCCCTGCTGCATGAGGTCGGCCAGCGAAGAGCCTTTGATTAGCTCCATCACGATGAAGGGCTGACTCTTGCCGTTCCAGCCCTTCTCCATCTCGCCGTAGTCGTAGATGGCCGCGATGTGATGGTGGCTGAGCGTGGAGACGGCGCGCGCTTCCCTGAGAAAGCGTGCGCGGAAATCACGCTCGCCCGAGACGCTCGCCGGGAACTTGATGGCCACGCGCCTGCCCAGGTGCAGGTCTTCCGCAGCGTAGACCACGCCCATCCCGCCCTCGCCGAGTTTTTCCAGGATTCGATAATGTGAGACTGTCTGCCCGATCATTGGCTTAGGTGATTTTCAAGAGCCAGGAGCGAGGGAAGAAGAAATGATGAAAATAGCGGGCATAAACCTTGTCAACACCCTGCGGCCAGAAAGCGGAACCTCGTTAGCGCGCATACTACGCCAAACCCAACAGCATTTCAATCTTTTAAGTACGTCGCCTGGACGTACCTCCATCTAGTAACGCGTAGCGCGGCCTTCGCAGGGCTCACTTTCTCTCTTTCCGCCAGACGCGAACGAAGATGACGACCGCCGTGATGGCGAAGGCCAGAAGGACCGCCATCACGATGAGCACGATTAAGAGTTCCCTGCCGCCCGAGTCCATTAGCCAGCGCCTCCGGTTTCTGATAGTTTACTCCTGCCAGTGGTCAGTAGTCAGTGGTCGGTGGTCAGTTAAGACAGAAGCGTTCTGCTTTTACTGACCACCAATCACTGATCACTGACCACCGACTACTGACCACTGCTTTATGTATCCGGCAGGCAATCTTTTCATCCCGGTCCCGCATGGCCGCCTTGAGGCCATCCTCAAGGAGCCGCGCGGGGAATCCGCGCGGGGCGTGGCGCTGGTGCTTCACCCGCACCCTTTGGGCGGCGGGACGATGCACAACAAGGTGGTCTTTCGGGCAGCCAGCGCGCTCAACGACGCGGGGCTGACCACCCTTCGCATCAACTTTCGCGGCGTCGGCGGGAGCACGGGCGAGCACGACGAGGGGCGCGGCGAGGCCGAAGACGTGCGCGCGGCCCTGGACTATTTGACCGGGCGGTACGAGGGTAAGCCCGTCACGCTCGCTGGGTTCTCCTTCGGCGCGCGCGTCGGGATGGAGGTCGGCCTCCGGGACCCGCGCGTCCGCTGGCTTATCAGCATCGGCACGCCCGTAGACAAGTACGATTTCTCGTTTCTCAAGGAGTGCCCCAAGCCCATCCTCTTCGTCCACGGCGACCATGACGAGTTCGGCGGCGTCGAAAACCTGCGCTCACTGGTCGCACAGCTTCCCACGGAGGCGCACGCCCGGCTCGAAATCATCCGGGGG
>DATEMM010000412.1:0-15794 GCA_035275605.1 Pyrinomonadaceae bacterium | reverse complement strand
GGCCACACCGGACTCGAAGGCTATGACCTGCTGCGTGCGCAACGCGACGCGCGCGGCCTGTTCGGTGGGAAGCGCCAGGGCTTCGTCCATAGCGTTGGTGTGCAGGGACTGCGTGCCGCCCAGCACCGCGGCCAGGGCCTGGATGGTGGTGCGGACGACGTTGACCTCCGGCTGCTGTGCCAGGAGCGAGGACCCTGCCGTCTGCGTGTGAAAGCGCAGCATCATCGAGCGCGCGTCGCGTGCAGCAAAGCGCTCGCGCATCAGGCGCGCCCAGAGCCTGCGCGCGGCGCGAAACTTGGCGATCTCTTCGAGCAGGTTATTATGCGCGTTGAAGAAGAACGAGAGGCGCGGCGCGAACTCGTCAATCTTGAGCCCGGCGGCTAAAGCGGCCTCGACGTAACTGATGGCGTCGGCAATCGTGAAGGCGACTTCCTGCACGGCAGTCGAGCCCGCCTCGCGTATGTGGTAGCCGCTGATCGAGATCGTGTTCCAGTTCGGGACCTCGCGCGTGCAGAAGGCGAAGGTGTCCGTCACGAGTCGTAATGATGGCTTCGGCGGGTAGATGTAGGTCCCGCGCGCGATGTATTCCTTGAGGATGTCGTTTTGAATCGTGCCGTTGACCTTGTCGAAACTGATTCCCTGACGGCGCGCGACCGCCAGGTACAGGCAGAGCAGCGTGGAGGCCGTCGCGTTGATGGTCATGGAGGTCGAGACGGAATCGAGCGGGATGCCGTCAAACAGCCTCTCCATGTCTTCTATGGAATCAATCGCGACGCCGACCTTGCCGACTTCGCCCGCCGAGAGCGGGTCGTCGGAATCCAGCCCTATCTGCGTCGGGAGGTCGAAAGCGACCGAGAGGCCGGTCGTCCCGTGTGCGAGCAGGTACTTGTAGCGCGCGTTTGATTCTTCGGCGGTGGCATAGCCTGCGTACTGCCGCATCGTCCAGAGCCGTCCGCGATACATGTTCGGGCGGACCCCGCGCGTGAAAGGAAATTCACCGGGCGCGCCCAAATCCTTCTCGTAATCCACGGCCCCTGTGTTCGACGGGTTGAAGTACACGGGCAGGTCTATGCCCGAAGATGTCTCGAAACGCTCTCGACGCTCGCGGCTCTCTTTTGTTGCCATGACGGTTCGTCCCCACGCGCAGGCGGTTACGGCGAATGCTTCGTGTGCTCAGGTAAAAGTGGAGCCTAACACAGGCCGCGCGGGGGTCGCAATTTTAAGGGGTCCCGAAAGGCGCTAGCGTAAAGAGAGTTGACCGCGGGCGCGTCCGTCGCTTAGCATCAAGGGCAATCATTTGAGCGGATCAAGTTAAGTCAGACCGTGGCCAAGGGACGAGTGTATTTTGGAGATTAACGACGAAGCCAAGCAGATCGTGCAGGAGTTGGGCACGGCCATTAACTCGGCCGTCGAAAAATCCCCGCTCGTCGCCGACGCCATCGAGCGCCTGCGCGAAGCAGGATACGAGATGGAGCTGACGCTGCGGCTGGAGATAGCCCTGCGCGAGCAGGCCGCGGAAGATGAACCGACAGAGGAAGAGGCCCCGCTGGAACTGACCGACGAAGACATGCGCACCCTCCGCCGCATGAAGATTCGCATCGACTCGGAAGAGTGAAGAAGTAATGAGTAGCGTGGGCCGGGCGTTGGAGTGATTCATTCAACAGCCCCGTCAGGGACGGAAGACAATAGCCCAGGGCGTCAGCCCTGGGTACCATGCCTAATAAATGATTAGAGCCCCGTAGGTGCGACCGATTCAGTCGCCCCTGACGGGGCTGTTGACTGCTCACTGCTTACTCATCACTTCTTTTCTTTCTTACCTCGCTGCTTTCTCGCCGCGGGATTTTTCGATGGCGGCCTGTAGGTCATTCATCGTCGCCGTTCTGCCGTGGACCGAGGCGATCTTTTCGGGGGCGAGGCCGAGCGCCTTAATCCTCTCGGCGAAGTGCCTGGTCGTCTCGTTGGCCGCCGGGATCAGGGTGCTGCCCGCGGGCAGGCCGAGCATGTCTCCCTCAAACAGAATCTTCTCCTTGGGCAGGTAAACCACCAGCATCTCTTTGGTGTGCGGCCCCGGCCCTATGTCGTACAGCTCCACCGTGTGCTGCCCGTCTGTAAATACCTTCTTCATGTTCTGGACAGTTTCGATGACGGGCGTGCGCGGTTTGAGCGTCAAAGAGTCCGGCGCGATGGTCCGCACCGCCTGCGCCACACGCTCAAAGTAAGCCTTGTTGCCGGGGGTCGTGACGACGGTCACGCCCTCGCCCATGTACGTGCGTATGCCGCCCGCGTGGTCGTCGTGAAAATGTGTGGTGACGACGTACTTGATGGGCTTGTCCGGCACAGTCTCCTTAATCTTGGCCATCACGCGCTTGGACGTTCCGTCGTTGAGCGGAGCCTCGACCACCAGGACGTGGTCATTCATCGCGACGAACATTACGTTGTAGCCGTTGGCCGCGTCCTGCACCAGGTAAACGTCCTTCGCCAGCTCCACCACGGTGGGCGTCGGCGTAGGATTGTTCGCAGGCAAATCGTCGAAGCCCTGCGGCCGCTCGAAAGCGCTCTCCGCCGGATGAGCATTTACCTGCACGTCTGCGTGTTTGACTTCCTGGGTGACTTCGCCCCCGCGACGAACGATGCGCCCGGAAGGGATTTTGATGCCGCCGATTGTCGTGTAGCCGGTCATGATGAATTCCTGCGTGACGTCTCCGGCGCGCGCATCCGTGTCCAGGTTCTCGAACTTCGTCAACAGGTTCGTCGCCGCGTCGAAGTAGAGCGTCCACTGCGTGCCGTCGGCGGTCGCAAACGCGATGACGTTCTGGCGCTTGCCGTCGAAATCCTCCTGGCCCAGAGAGCGCAGGGTCGTCGCACGCTCCAGCGCCGTCATCAGCATGGCGTGCGGGAAACGGTTGCGCCAGAGACCCGCCAGCGCGTTGGGATTGGTAAAGGCCGTCGCCGTCTTGTCGTCCAGGTTGAGGGCCACTCCCTTGTCGCCCTTGATGATCTGTCGAAAGCGGAACTTGAAGCCGGGCAGTGCGCTCGCTTGCTCTACGACGGCGCGGTTGCCCTTCGCGTCGAGCACCACCTCACCTTCCAGGCGGCCCTGGTAATAGTCAGTGTCAGGGCTCTGGCTCTGGTTCCTGGCGTAGTTGATGCCGGAGAATTTGAGCGAAATGTCTTCTATCTTCGAGATGGCTTCGCGCCCGCCAAGCGCCGTGATTCCGGCGTCGAGCACGCGGCGAGCCTCAGCGTATGATTTTTCCGAAGCAGTCCTTTTGCCGCCCTGCGCGCCTGCCGGCGCGGCACAGAGCCAGATGACCAGAGCGAGGGCCAAACCCGTTACCGCGCAACTGTATTTTTTCATGGTGAGCCTCCAGGGGAAAGGTCTGAACCCGAACCGTGGGGTCGGGTCTTCGAGATTATTTCAGCTTGACTGCGAGGGTAGAGAACTTATTCGTTTGCCGGCCTTGATGCTCCAGTGTACGAGCGGACACGGGCCGACGTTCCAAGAAAAAGGGCGCGACGGGGGGAGTAGGTAATAAAGGGTGTATGGCCCCAGTAATTGAGGCACGGAAATTAACGGCGGGAGCGTTTTGGCAATCTAGCGGGTAAGTCTATTTCATCATCAACAATGTCTTCCATGTGGACGCCTGCTACACGCGCATACTGCAAAAGGAGGATGAGTGAGGGCTCTCCCTTCCCGGACTCAAACTCAGAAATCCTGTGATACGCCAGCCTCTCTTCTGCCCCTAGACGCTTGACCATCTCACTCTGCGACAAGCCTAACGCTGTCCGAATGTGCAAGAGCTTCTCGGCCAGACGCTCCGGCTTCTCGCGCGCTCCCCTAGCCATTAGGAGTTACCTCCTAACGGGGATAGCGCAAGACGGTTGCTTCTATTGGAAGGTTCCAATACAATGCGCCTGCTCAATTTTGTCGCCGTGAGAATTAGCCTTTTCTCAACGGCGGCGCTCATCTCAGCAAGGAGTTTGAGGCTTGAGTCGTCGCATCAGCCGTCGCTAGTTTTCAAGTACCAGATCGTGTTCATCTTATCAGATTGCGAATGTTCCTCACACTACTTTAACTCCTCACCGGACCATAAATATAGAGTCCTCTACACGGGAAGTGACCTTCACCTATTAAAGTTCCTGCAAAGCGGGTTAAAGAACTGTTTCGTGGTGCGCGCCCCTAGCGGCTACGTGGCACGTATTTTTATTGCGGGTCAGATTGACTATTCGCTTTTCCTGTTTGATGAAAAGTTATCCGATGCGACGGGCGCAGACTTAGAGTGCTTTACTCGCGCGCGCCGCGAGTGTACGCCACTTATTATCTTCAAGCCGTCAGATAGTTTCTGCTCGGTAGTTAAAGCTGTCACTCGCTCGCTTGAACATTCGTGAGCCGCGCACTTATCAAACAGCTAAGAACATTCTAACAGTGCCGTGACTTCCACGCTGCGGAGCATACACACAGATTTACCCCGCTGTCCGCCGGGGCCGCACTTTGCCAAAAATACGGGCATTATGCTATCTTGACCGTCTTTTAACCCTGCCAGTTTTTCGACCTTATATTGGCTTACTGTAGAGGAGTTGACGAGTATGGCTACGCCTAACGGAAACGCTAGCACGAACGGGCAGCAGGCGGCTGCTGGCCGCGTCGTGCAGATTATCGGCCCAGTCGTGGACGTGGAATTTGAAGACAAGCACCTGCCGCCGATCTACCAGGCGCTGCGCATCATCTCGGAGGGCTTCGACGTGCCGACGCCCATCAACGTCGTCTGCGAAGTCCAGCAGCACCTGGGCGAAGGGCGCGTGCGCGCCGTCTCCATGCTGCCGACCGACGGGATGGTGCGCGGGATGCTCGCCATCGACACGGGCGGGCCGATCACTGTGCCAGTCGGCGAGGGCACATTGGGCCGCGTGATGAACGTTATCGGCGACCCGGTGGACAACCTGGGTGACGTCAAGTACGAGCAGCGCTACGCCATTCACCGCCACGCGCCGGACTTTGACGAGCAGTCAACCGAGCTACAGATGTTCGAGACGGGCATCAAGGTCATTGACCTGATTCAGCCCTTCCTGCGCGGCGGCAAGATCGGCCTCTTCGGCGGCGCTGGTGTGGGCAAGACCGTGCTCATCATGGAGCTGATTAACAACATCGCCAAGGCGCACTCCGGCTTTTCGGTCTTTGGCGGCGTCGGCGAGCGCACGCGCGAGGGCAACGACCTCCTGCGCGAGATGGTCGAATCCAAGGTCATCAACTTCGGCGAAGCCTTCTACGAGCACATGGAGAAGACCGGCGAGTTCGACATGACGAAGGTGGACATGAAGGCCATAGAGGAGTCGAAGGTCGCGCTCATCTACGGCCAGATGACGGAGCCTCCGGGCGCGCGCCTGCGCGTGGCGCTTTCGGCGCTCACGGTCGCCGAGTACTTCCGTGACCAGGGCCTGGACGTGCTGCTCTTCATCGACAACATCTTCCGCTTCACGCAGGCCGGGTCGGAAGTGTCCGCACTCCTCGGCCGCATGCCTTCGGCCGTGGGCTACCAGCCGAACCTGGCGACCGAGATGGGCGAGATGCAGGAGCGTATCACTTCGACGAAGACGGGCGCTGTCACTTCGATTCAGGCCGTCTACGTGCCCGCGGACGACTACACGGACCCCGCTCCGGCCACTACGTTCGCGCACCTTGACGCCGTCACGGCGCTCTCGCGCCAGATCGTCGAGATCGGAATCTACCCGGCGGTTGACCCCCTGGCCTCCAGCTCGCGTATTCTGGACCCGCGCGTCGTCGGCGATGAGCACTACAAGGTGGCACAGGACGTGAAGCAGATTCTACAGCGCTACAAGGACCTCCAGGACATCATCGCGATTCTCGGCCTGGACGAGTTGTCTGATGAGGACAAGCTGACGGTCTCGCGCGCGCGTAAGATTCAGAGGTTCTTCTCGCAGCCTATGTTCGTCGCCTCGCAGTTCACGGGGCTCGAAGGCAAGTACGTCAAGCGCGAGGACTCGGTGCGCGGCTTCCGCGAGATCATCGAGGGCAAGCACGACGATCTTCCAGAGCAGGCCTTCTACATGGTCGGCACCATCGAAGAGGCCCAGGAAAGGGCCAAGACCATCGCGGCGCAAGGATAAACAGGAGTCAGAATTCAGGAGCCAGAAGCCAGAATAAAAGAAAGAAGGTTTGCGGCCTCTCATTCTGGATTCTGTATTCTGACTCCTGAATTCTGCTTTTACTTATGGCTGACCAAATTCAATTAGAAGTCGTGACGCCCGAGCGGCGAGTGCTGGCCGAGCAGGTGGATTCGGTCAATGTTCCGGGTATGAACGGCGAGCTGGGCATCCTGCCGGGCCACACGCCGCTCATCTCGCAGTTGCAGACGGGCGTGCTCTCTTACGTCAAGGGCGGCGCGACGCATCGCCTGCACGTCTCCGGCGGCTTCGTGGAGGTCAACGCCGACCGCGTCTCCGTCCTGGCCGAAGTTGCTGAGCACCCCGAAGAGATTGACGCGGCCCGCGCCCGCATGGCGCGCGAGCACGCCGAAAAGACTCTCAGTTCTTTTAGCGGGACCGAGGAAGATTTCGAGACCGCCCGCGCCCGCCTCGAACGCTCCGTCGTCCGCCTGCAACTCGCCACCGGAGCGCCGAACATTCAGAGTTAGCCACGATTTAGACCCCGAAGGGGTCGAATATGACAGCCAGGGGCAGAGCGAACCGTAGGTGAGCGCCGCCCCTAGATTAGCGTAATAAATGTTTTCGACCCTGAAGGGGTCACATATTCAACGTTGAATATGCGACCCCTTCAGGGTCGAAACGTTTGTGTGCCATTTCCCAGGGGCGACGCAAACCTAAAGGTTTGCTCTGCCCCTGGCTATTTTATTTGACCCCTTTGGGGTCTAAAGAAAGGCGCCTTTTTCTTCTCCTTATTTCTTCTCCTTCGTGCGTTTCACGCTTGAAACGATAGCCCAAAGACGGTATAATGCGGTTCGCTAATGAGCGAGCAGTTAGAGCAATCGTCAAGAGGGTTTTTCAGACATGTCACAAGCCATAGTTGAAACGAGTTCCCCGGACTTAGAGCGCCCGGTCGCGGGCGAGGCCACCCCGGAAGATGTCCAGGCCGAGCCGAGCTTGAGGCCGCGCCGCCTCGAAGAGTACATAGGGCAGACGAAAGTCACCAGCAATCTCAAGATTTTTCTCAAGGCCGCGCGCGCGCGTCGCGAGGCTCTCGACCACGTGCTCTTCTACGGGCCGCCGGGTCTTGGCAAAACGACGCTCGCCAACATTATCGCCGCCG
Organism: Pyrinomonadaceae bacterium; assembly: GCA_035275605.1. GTDB lineage: Bacteria > Acidobacteriota > Blastocatellia > Pyrinomonadales > Pyrinomonadaceae > QHXM01. The sequence goes on along the minus strand of DATEMM010000412.1, from coordinate 8,509 downwards.
AGATGAATGCGGAGCTGAAAAGCGTCAGCGCGCCGGCCATAGAACGCGGGGGCGACCTCGCGGCGCTCCTGACCAATTTGCAGGAGGGCGAGGTCCTCTTCATAGACGAGATTCACCGGCTGCGCCCGCAGATAGAGGAAGTGCTCTATCCAGCTATGGAGGACTACCAGCTCGACGTGATGATCGGGCAGGGCACGGCCGCACGCTCCATCAAGCTGGACCTGCCGAAATTCACGCTCGTCGGCGCGACCACTCGCGCCGGGCTCATCACGGCCCCCTTGCGCGGTCGCTTCGGCATCATCCAACATCTGGATTTCTACTCGCAGAAGGACCTGGAGATCATCATTCATCGCTCGGCAGAGATTCTCGGCGTGGAGATAGAGGCGAGCGGGGCGCGCGAAATCGCCCGCCGGGCACGCGGCACACCGCGCATCGCAAACAGGCTCCTGCGCCGCGTGCGCGACTATGCGGAAGTGTTGAGCGACGGGCGCATCACGCAGGCGGTGGGTCGCCGGGCGCTGGACGAGATGGAAGTTGACCGCTTCGGCCTGGACGAAGTTGACCGCAAGCTGCTCTCGGCGATTATAGAGAAGTTTGACGGAGGCCCCGTCGGCGTTGGCACAATCTCGGCCTCGATCAGCGAGGAGCGCGAGAGCATAGAAGAGATTATTGAGCCTTACCTGATTCAGATAGGTTTTCTGAATCGCACGCCGCGCGGCCGCGTCGCCACGCGCGCCGCCTACAAGCACATGGGCGTCGCCGCGCCGCAGAAGGAGTCGGACGCACTGGCAAGCTAAGCGTAGCGGTCAGTGGCCGTAGGTCAGTCATCAGTTAAAACTGATCTCTTACCGACCACCGGCTGCTGCCTATTGATTTCGGTCGGGATAAATTGACTGGCCGAATAAGACCGTGGGCGGGCGCAGAAGGGGAGCGGATCGGGAGCCGCATCCCTGAAACGCTCGCCCACGGTTTTTTTAATTGGGCCTCTTTATTTTTGCCTGCCGCTGATAGCCGCGCGTATTTCCCGGACGGCGCGCTCAAGGCCCGTGAAGACGGCCCGCGCGATGATGTTGTGGCCGATGTTGAATTCCATAATCTCTTCGATGGCGGCGACCGCCGTGACGTTCCTGTAGGTCAGCCCGTGCCCTGCTGCCACGCGCAGGCCGTACTGCAAGGCGAGCGTGGCCGCCTCGCGCAGCCGTCTCAGCTCATGCGCCGCACGCATCGCGCCCTCGTTGTGGGCCGCGCGAGCGCCTAGAGTGGCGTCAGCGTACTCCGAGGTGCAGAGCTCTATCTGCTGCGCGCCGACTTCACGCGCGGCCTCTATCTGCTGCGGGTCCGGGTCTATGAAGAGGCTCGTGATGACGCCTCCCTCGCGCAGGCGGTGGACGGCGGCGCGCACCATAGAGAGGTTGGCGCGCACGTCCATCCCGCCTTCGGTCGTCACCTCGTCCGGGTTTTCGGCGACGAGCGTGACGGCGTCCGGGCGGACTTCGAGCGCGATTTTTATCATCTCCTCGGTCGCGGCCATCTCGACGTTCAGGTAGGTTGTGACACAACGGCGCAGGGCGTGCAGGTCGTCGTCCTGTATGTGGCGACGGTCGCCGCGCAAATGAACCGTGATGCCGTCGGCTCCGGCCTGCTCGCACATCATGGCCGCCGCGACGACGCTTGGCTCCGGCGCGCGCCGGGCCTGCCTGACGGTGGCGACGTGGTCTATGTTGACGTTGAGTCTTGCACCCATAAAAAACAGAGATTAGATGTCAGATGTCGGATGTTAGAAGCCGGTTATAGAGGGCTCTTCGGCCCTGCTCTTTTAATCTCCCGCGTCCGCCTTGAAGGCGCTGGCGAACTCTGATGACGAGTCACCTTTCGAGGGCGGTGCGCCCGAAGTGTGCAGGGCGCGCTCCCTGTCTTTGGCCCCGACTCGTGCGGCGGCGATGGCCTCGTCGTAGACGCCCGCGCGGGCTTGGCGGCGGATCAGCCGGACCTCATTAAACATCCGCCAGCTATCGCGCGCCACGCTCAACTTGCTGCCCTCGTAGTGATCCCAACGCACAGGTATTTCCCGCAAAGAGAGTTCGGCGAGGAACGCCAGGTAGATGAGCTCCACGTCGAAGCCGAAGCGGTCTATGTTGGCGGCCTCTATGATGGGCCGGCAGACGCTCATCCGAAAAGCCTTGAAGCCGCACTGCGTGTCCCAGAACGGCAGACCCGTCGCCAGCCGCACGATCAGGTTGAAGACCCTCCCGCCCTGCTCCCGCCGCCAAGGCTGGTGCACACCTATGAGGCCGCGGTCCAGCGCTCGCGAGCCGAAGGTTAAATCGTACTCGCCCCGCTCGATGGGGGCGATAAGTTTTGGCGCTTCCGTAATCGGCGTCGAAAGGTCCGCGTCGGAAAAGAGCGCGACGGGCGCGCGCGCGGCCAGCAACCCTTTGCGCACGACGAAGCCTTTGCCGTGGTTCGGGCTGACGCGTATCACCTGCGCCTGGACGGCCCCGGCTTCCACGAAACTCTCCTCAGCCACCTCCGGCGTGTGGTCGCTCGACCCGTCATCAACGACGATCACTTCGCTATCGGGCGCGTGCTTGTTCAGGTACCCGAAGACTATGCGCAGCGTCTCGCCGAGCCGCGCCGCCTCGTTGTACGCCGGAATGACTATGGACAGGGAAAGGGACATACAGTTTTTAGTTTTGAGTTTTCAGTTTTCAGTGAAGACAAGTTGCTTTCGCTGAAAACTGAAAACTGAAAACTGGAAACTCATTTATAACACACCCCGCGCGCGTCCCGCTTCGGCTTTCGGCGGCGGCGTCGCGGCTGTGCTATATTTGCTGTGCCGGCTTTCGTCGGCCGGGCCATTTGTGTGTGTTTTTGGAGCATAGCATGACGAGAAAATTTGGCATAGTCGCGCTCGCAGTCATCCTCTCGGCGACGATTGCCGGCGGCATGGCCGACATCATCAGCAAGCGCCCCCATACGACGAGGGGCGAGCACAAGGTCGTCGCCAGCCATGACGTGACGGACGATTACCAGGAGGCCGTGCGCGTCATCGGCTCGGAATACGCGGGCGACGTCGATTACGAAAAGGCCACGCAGGCCGCCATCCAGGGCATGCTCTCCACGCTCGACCCGCACTCGATCTACTTCCCGCGCGTAGAGTTCAACAAGCTCAAGGAAGACCAGGACTCGCGCCTGATAGGCATCGGCGTCACCATCCTGCGCCACCGCGACGGCGTCTACGTCCAGTCGGCGGTCGAGGGCACGCCGGCCCAGCGCGCTGGCCTGCGCTACGGCGACCGCATCGTCGAAGTGGACGGCAAGGACGCGCGCGACTGGACGAGCGAGCAGGTCTCGAAGAACGTCAGGGGCGAGCGGGGCGAGCCCGTCCGCATCAAGATTGAGCGCGCGGGCTCACAGGTCCCGCACACCTTCACTATCGTGCGCGAGTCCGTGCCGCTGCCCTCCATTCGCAACGCCTACATGATTCGCCCCGGCACGGCCTACATAGGCTTGACCGGCGGCTTCCAGCACACGACGGGCGACGAGTTGCGCGAAGCCTTCACGCGGCTCAAGGCGCAGGGCATGCGGCAGATCGTGTTGGACCTGCGCGGCAATCCCGGCGGGCTGCTCGACCAGGCGATTGAAGTTGCGAGCGAGTTTTTGCCGCGCGGGCAGACGATAGTTTCCGTGCGCGGCCGCACCGAATACAGGGAGCCCTACATCTATAAATCTACCGGCACAGACCCGGAGGATTTTCCGCTCGTCGTCCTGATTAACCGCAACGCAGCGTCCGCCTCGGAGATCGTGGCGGGAGCGATCCAGGATCACGGGCGCGGCCTGATCGTCGGCCAGACCAGCTTTGGCAAGGGGCTAGTCCAGCGCGTCTTCCAACTTCCTTTTGGCACAGGGCTGACGCTGACGACGGCGAAATACTACACGCCTTACGGGCGCTCGCTTCAGCGCGATTACTCCAGCGGCTCACTCTACGACTACTACGTCCGGCATGACGAGGAGGACGAGGAGACGCCCGCGCAGCCTTCGCGCTCGACCAATCCGGCGACGCAGCCGCCCGAGACTATCACGACGCAGCCGACGCCCGCTCCGACGCCTCCGCCGCCGACCGGGCCAGCCGTTCAGACTGCGGCCGGGCGCGTCTTTTATGGCGGCGGCGGCATCACGCCCGACGTCGAAATCAAGCCGCTCCAGATCACGCCGCTGCGCGGGCGAATCGCAGAGGCCGCCTTCTACTTCACGCGCGAGCTGGCCGCAGGCAAGCTTCCCGGCCTGGAAAATTATCGCATCGAGAAGACGGACTATGACCACAACCTGCGCCAGACCGACTATCCCATCACGGACCGCGTCGTCGAAGCCTTCCGCGAATTCGTCCAGCGCGACGGGAGTCTGGGTTTGCAGGCGGCGCAGATAGACGAAGAGTTGGAGTTCGTGAAGCTGCGCATCCGCGATGAGGTCGTCACGGCCGCCTACGCCAGCGACGCGGGGGCGCGCGTCCTGCTCGACAGCGACCCGCAGGTCCTGCGCGCGCTCGAAGCCTTACCGGAAGCCAAGCGTTTGGCCGAGAGCATACGCAACGGAACGCCCGTCAGCCAGAAGATAGATAACCGTGGAAGAAAGGGCGTCAAGCTATAAGCTCGGCGGCCAGGCGGCTCAGCTTATCCTTGTATTCGATCCGCTCAATCCAATCCCGCGGCCAGGCAGCTATTCCATGATAAGCGCCAATGAACGCGCCGGTCAGGCAGGCGATTGAATCCGAATCGCCGGACGTGACGGCGGCGCGCCAGAGCGCCTTTCGCGGGTCGTCAGGAAACATCAGGAAGCATAGGAGCCCGGTCGCGAGGGCCTCTTCCGCCACCCACCCGCCGCCGGTAGCCAGGCACGGGTCGGCCTCGCGGTCAGGATTGATGAGGGCAGCGTCGAGTCTGTCCAAAACAGCCAGGCATTCTTCCCATCCCCTCCAGATGAAGCTTTCCGGCGACATCACGCCGGGGCGCTCCCACAAAGAGCCTAGCCAGCGGGCGTGGTAAATCAACTGTTGCGATTCCGCATAAGCCCTCAGTCTCTGAGGTAAAGTTTTCAGCTCGCCCCCGGCCAAAAGGTCATTGATCGCTCGGGCAGTTAAATCGGAAGCGGCAAGGGCCGTCGGATGACCGTGCGTCAGGGCCGCTTGAAATTGTGCCATCGCCGCACGCGTCTCCTCTGTCAGCCCCGCGCTCCCGGCTGGCAGCAACCCGACGGGCGCGACACGCATATTCGCGCCGCAGCCTTTAGAGCTCTGCACCGTTGCTTCCGTCCAGGGTTTTCCCGCCTCAAGTCCTTCGCAAGCCGTCAGGCAGGTTCGTCCCGGCGCACGGTCGTTGTCCGGATCATTGAGCCAGCGCACGAAAGCCCTGCGTAAAGGCGGCTCAAGATTCCGGGCCGTGAAGTTTCCGTGAGCGCGTCCTTCGAGCAGGGCCTCTGTGACGGCAATCGTCATCTGCGTGTCGTCCGTGACGGGAACCGGGTCGCCCTGTAGGTCTGGAGGTTCGCCAGTGGGCCAGCGCCTCAGTATCTCGTCAAACGACAGAAACTCTGTCGGAGCGCCGTAAGCGTCGCCGAAAGCCAGGCCGAACAAAGAGCCCGCAACTTTATCGATGAGAGCCATACTAAATCCTGGCGGACATTGGCGGACGGGCCGTCCGCGCTTCTTCACGTCTTCAATCCAACACTCGCGCGATCACGCATTTCAGATAGTAGGTCTCCGGCACACCGATGAGGATGGGATGGTCGCTCGCCTGCATACGCTTTTCGACGAGCTGCACGCGGCGGCGCGCATCCCTCGCGGCGTCTGCGATAATCTCAAGAAACATCTGCTCCGACATGTGGTAAGAGCAGGTGCAGGTGACGAGCACGCCGCCCGCGTTGAGCAGTTTCAGGGCGCGCAGGTTTATCTCTTTGTAGCCGCGCGCCGCAGGCCGCACGCTCGCGCGGTTCTTGGCGAACGCGGGCGGGTCCAGCACGATGGTGTCGAAGCGCTCGCCCGCGGCTTCCATCTCGCGCAGGGCATCGAAGACGTTCTGCTCGCGAAACTCTACGTTTCGCATCTCGTTCAACTCGGCGTTGCGCCGCGCGGCCGTGACCGCCTCCGCGGAGATGTCCAGGCCAAGCACCGTCTCGCAAACGGAGGCCAGGTGCAGCGCGAACGCGCCGTTGAAGGCGAAGCAGTCCAGAGCGCGGCCCCACGCCTGTGCGCGCGCCGCCAGCCGGTTCTCGCGCTGATCCAGGAACGAGCCGGTCTTTTGCCCGCCGAGCGGGTGGACTAGAAAACGCAGGCCATGCTGCGCGATCTCCAGTTCCTCCGGCGCTTCGCCATAGAGCACGCCCGAGCGCAGCTCCAGACCTTCCAGCTCGCGCACGCGCACGTCGTTGCGCTCGACCACGGCGCGCGGCTGAAACTCATCGACCAGCAGCTCGACGAACATCTCCTTTAGCGCGTCCGTGCCCTGCGAGAGAGTTTGCAGCACCATCACGCGGTCATACATGTCCACAATCAGCGACGGCAGAAGGTCGCCCTCAGAGTAGACCAGGCGATAAGCGTTCGTTTCCGACGCTAGCGGACGCCGCCTTGATGCCGCCGCCCGCAGGCGAGCGCGCCACCACTCGCGGTCAATCCGCTCGTCCCCGAGGGAGAGCAGGCGCAGTGAGATTTCCGAGCGCGCGGAGTAAAGAGCCTGCCCGACGCTGCGCCCACGCTCGTCTTCGACCCTGACGACGGAGCCGCCTTCGGCGCTGCGCGCATCGCGCACGTCGCTCCGGTAAATCCAGAGATGCCCGGAGCGCGCTCGACTCAGCCCGCGCTGTGTGATAATGACTTTCTGCTCCATTCGAGGGATATTAAATCAGAAAACCGGATGAAACTCGATTCCATCAAGAACGTTCTCTTCGACCTGGACGGGACGTTGACGGACCCGGTCGAGGGAATCACCAGGTGCATTCAGTACGCGCTGGAGCGTATGAGCGCCCCGCTCCTCTCGCGCGCGGAGCTACAGCTTCACATCGGGCCGCCCCTTCGCAGCACCTTTGCCCAGATTCTGAAGACGGACGATTCGCTGCGGGTCGAAAGGGGGGTGGCGCTCTACAGGGAGAGGTTTTCGGAAGTGGGGATGTTCGAGAACGAAGTCTACGAGGGCGTTCCCGAAATGCTGGCGGCGCTTAGGGCTTCCTCGAAGCGGCTTTTTGTCGCCACCTCGAAGGTCGAAGTCTACACTCATAGAATCCTCGAACACTTCCATCTCTCCGGCTACTTCGAAGGAGTTTACGGGAGCCACCCCGACGGCAGGTTTGATAACAAGGCGGAGTTGATCGGCCACCTTCTGGGAAACGAATCCCTGCGGGCCGAAGAGACAGTGATGGTGGGCGACAGAAAGTACGATGTCACGGGCGCGCGGGAGAACGGGTGTTTCGCGGCGGGCGTGACCTACGGCTACGGGTCCGAGGGCGAGTTAGTGGAGGCGGGCGCAGACTGGATTTGCAGCAGCCCGCTCGAAGTGGCCGCTCTCTTTCAGTAGTGTGCGCCGGACATTTCTATCGCTGCTCTTGAACCGACCACGCCAAAGATGTAACCTTGCCAAAGGTATCCCGGAATAAAACCATAGCTCTTTGTAACATCCGAACGAAGGAGGACTATCTCAATCATGCCCGAAGTTGGAGACATGGCCCCGGATTTCGAGTTGAAGAGTCACCTTGAGAAGGATAAGAAGGTGAAGCTCTCGGATTTTCGGGGGAAGAAGAACGTCGTGCTGGCGTTTTATCCGCTGGCGTGGACGCCCGTCTGAACGGCGCAGATGCCGGCCTACGAAGCTGACCTGGAACGCTTCGCAGGCTACGATGCTCAGGTCCTGGGCATCTCCGTTGACAGCGTCCCGTGCAACTCAGCCTGGGCCAAAAGCCTCGGCAACCTCTCTTACGATCTGCTGAGCGACTTCCACCCGAAGGGTGAAGTGGCTCGCGCATACGGCGCGTACCGCGAGGCTGACGGCATCTCGGAGCGCGCGCTTTTCATCGTGGACAAGGAAGGCAAGCTCGCCTACGTGGACATCCACGACATCGCGGACCAGCCGGACAACGAAGACCTCTTAGAGGTTCTCCGCAAACTAGACTAGCAGGTGCGCTGTCACACGCGCCTTTCGACGGGCTGAATCTCGTAACGCTTCTCAGGAAGCCTCTTCGAGGATTCAGCCCCATTTACTTGGTGAAGACATGAGCACACTTTCACGCAAATGCGTCCCGTTCACGCCCTTCGAGCGCGCGCTGGACAAAAGCATCATCGCGCTCGTCACGGCGGGCGGCGTTCATCACAAAGAGCAGGAGGCTTTCAACATCTCGGACGAGCTGGGCGATTTGACTTACCGCGTCATCGAACCGGACGCCGAGACGAGCGAGCTGATGGTCACGCATCATCACTACGACCACGCGGACGCAGACGAGGACATCAACGTCGTCTTCCCGCTGGACG
>DATEMM010000411.1:0-6767 GCA_035275605.1 Pyrinomonadaceae bacterium | reverse complement strand
GTTGTCACCGAAAGAGCCAGTCACGAGCGCCCGGTAGGTCGCGGGCGTGTCGGGGCCAGCCGCGCCTTTACCTGTGTCTTCGGCTTTCCAGAGCAGAGAGCCATCGCGCCCCGAAAACCCACGCGCGAAATCCTGTCCCGCCGCGACCAGCACGTCCAGCACACCGTCGCCGTTCAAATCCGCGAAGGCGGCCGAAGCCGCGTCGGTCGCGCCGGAGACGTACCATTTAATGCGACCATCTGTCGTGCCGATGGCGACGAGGCGTCCGCGCCGCGTCAGCATCAAAACTTCCGGCGCGCCGTCGCCGTCCAGGTCCGCGGCTGAGAGCATCCCCGCCGGTGCGTCGCTTTCGGTCGCAATGCGCCCGATGGGCTTCAGGTCGTCCGCGGTGAGCGAGATTAAGCCGCTCTCGGTCCCGACCAGGATGAGCGTCGCGCGCGGGGCTTTGACGACGAGCGGCGACGTGGTGATGGTCGTGTCCATCTTGACGTGACGAATCCTCTCTCCGCTGCTGTTGCGTAAGTCGAGCGTCCCGCCCTCCGATGCGAACAGGACTGCGTTTCCGCTGCCCAGTGGGAACGAGGCGGGCGAGGCTGCAACAGGCCCGTCCAGATTCGTCTCGGAAATGATCTGACCGTTCTCAGGATTTATGATCGTCAGCGACGGCGAGTTGTCCGAAGCGATGAGAAGGGTTCTCGCGCCGCCACCCTCGGGCGAAGCCGTTGCGCCCCAGGTCGCGCGACTGCTCAGAGGCGTGCGCCACAGTTCGCGCCCGGTAGATCCTTCCAGAGCGCGCACGCCCCCGTCGAAGCCGACGACTACGTTGGTCAAACCGCCGCGACCTTCAATCAGGACTGGCGAGAGCGTGCGTGTTCCGCCGCTCCCGGTCGGCTCGCCGCGCTTGGCATTGGGGCGAAAACGCGCCGTCCACAGAGCGACGCCGTTAGTCCCGTCCAGCCCGTAAGTCATGCCGTCGGAATTGACGCCGACCAGATCAAAAACTGTGGTCGAACGAAGGTGCGCGGCGAGAGGCAGGGCGACGTGGCCGGTCGTCGTGCGCCAGCCCTGTGCGCCCGCCGGAAGCTGCGCGACTGTTCCTGTGTCCGAGACCGCATCCGACCTTTCTTCGTCCACAATCTCTACGGGGCGCGGCTTCGAATACGTGCCAGTCTCTTTAACCGCCGGGGCCACGCGCCAGAAGTACCGCCCCGGTCCGAGCTCTGTCACGACGTACTCCGTGCCGTAGACGGCGCGGTCGAAAACTATGTCGTTGAACTGCTCGTCACGCGCAAATTGCAGCCTGTAGCGCAAGACTCCCTGCTGGCCGGGCCAGCGCAAGTGAAGAGCCGTCTTCTTCTGCGAAGACGGCGAGTTGTTGTTCTGCGCGACTGTGCCGGCATCCGGCACAAGGGCGAGGACGAGAGTTAAAAGGATGAATCGAATGAGCGCGCGGCATTTGCAGGGCATATGAATCATACGAGTGATGAAGCAGGCCAAAGCGAACAAGGCCGTTCTCAGGCTCGGCCTGCCGTGTGAATAAGTTTATGGGGCTTCGTTCAGCTTATAGCCGACGCCGCGCACAGTCAGAACATAGTGCGGGTTTTTCGGGTCGGCTTCCAGTTTCTTCCGCAGACGATTGATGTGCGGGTCTATGTTGCGCTGATAGCCTTCGTACTCCGTGCTCCACACCTGGTCGAGCAAGGCGTTTCGCGACCAGGCCCGGCCGGGCTCGGAGGCTAGCAACTCAAGAATCTGGAATTCGAGCGGCGTCAAATCCACGCGCGAGCCCCCGAGCGAGACTTCGTGGCGCCGCTTGTCTATGACCAGGTCGCCGACGGCGATGCGGTCGCCGTCCGCCGCTGGAGGTGTGCCAATCGAGCGTCGAAGCAGAGCCTCAACTCTGACCTCAAGCTCCCTCGGGTTGAAAGGCTTGCCCAGGTAATCGTCCGCGCCGGCCTCGAACCCGGCGACCTTGTCTTCAAGGCTGTCGTGCGCCGTCAGAAACATCGCCGGGGTGCTGATGCCGCGGTCACGCACGCGCTTGAGTAGGTCTATCCCGGTCATCCCAGGCATCGAGACATCGAAGATGAAACAGTCGAAGCCTCCATTGACGGCCGTCTCTATGGCCGCCACGGCGCTCTCTCTTTCCTCCACCTCGTAGCCTATGCGCCGGAAATACCCGGCCAGCAGGATGCGCAGGTCCGCGTCATCGTCAACGATTAACAAGCGCCGCCCCTTGCTCATCTTAGGTTCTCGTTGTTCCACGATTTTCTCTGTGCTTTTATCAGTCTGGTGAATCGAGGCTGATTATAGCGCACTTAGGCCGTAACAGGCTGCAAAAACTTGGGCGAATCAGGCGCAATCTGCTCCGCGGCTGGCGGATGCTGTGCAGCCAACCCAGAGCCTTGACGCAAACCTTTAAGGGTAAGTATATTCTCTGTTTACCGATTACGGGCGTCGGTTCCACCCTTCCTTCAAGCAACTCGGTCACGGGAACTCGCGCGGGCTTCAGTGATGCAGGAATTTCGCCGACTATTAAAGTACCTCAAGCCGCACCTCGGAACTTTTTCACTGGCTACCGTCTGCATGCTGATGGTCGGGCTGCTGGAGAGCGCGACCGGGGCTCTCATCGTTCCCATCTTCGACCAAGCCTTCGCAGGAGACGAGGGACAGCGCACGCCCACGCTTTTCGGCCTGCAAAATGTTATCCCCTCGTCTGGACTGGCTGCCTGGCGCACTATCGCCATCCTGCTGTTAGTTTTCACGCTCGTCAAGGGGGTGGCGGAATATTTCTCCTCTTATTTGATGGCGCGCGTCGGTCAGTCCTCAGTTTTTCGCCTGCGGCAAGACCTCTACAGCCACGTGCTGGGGCAGAGCGCCAGCTTCTTCGAGCGGCACCGAACCAACTACCTAGTCTCGCGACTGGTGACGAGCGCCGCCGCAATCGAGCTGGCCGTCACGGCCACGCTCCGCGACATGCTGCGTGAGAGCTTCACGCTCATAGCTTTTCTGACGGCCTCTTTTTATTACAACTGGCGGTTGACTCTCGGGTCGCTCGCCATCGCCCCCATCATCGCCGTGCTGACGGCGCGCTTCGGTCGCTCTCTGCGTAACCTCGCGCGGGAATCCTTCGAGGGCAACAAGCGCATGACGGACACGGCGCAGGAGGCGCTCGCCAATCAAACGATAGTCAAAGCCTATCGGGCCGAAGAGCACGAGCGCCGCCGATTCTCTACGGTCGCGGGCGAGATCGTCCGCGCCAACTTGCGCTCGGCCAAGATTGCAGCCCTTTCGCCCCCGACCATTGAGATGATCGGCGTCATCGCGGTCGTCGTGCTGCTCTTCTTCGGGCAACGCGAGATCATAGCCGGGCGTATGAACGCGGCGCAATTTCTGACGTTCCTCTTCTTCCTCTTCCGCAGCTACGACCCGATGCGCAAGCTCTCCCGATTGTCGAACAGCATGGAGCAGGCGCTGGCTGCCGCGCGACACGTCTGGGAGGTGTTGGACGAGCACGCGGAGATTCCCGAAAAGCCGAACGCAATTGACCTCGCGACTCTGCGCCGCGAGATAGAGCTGCGCGACGTCTCCTTCGGCTATGCGAACGAGAGCAGGTCGGTGCTGCGTGACGTGAACTTACGCATCCCGGCGGGCCGGATGGTCGCCCTGGTCGGTGAATCGGGCGGCGGGAAATCAACCCTGACGAAGCTCCTGCCGCGCTTCCACGACCCAGTGGCCGGGGCGGTGCTGTGGGACGGGACGGACCTGCGCGACGCGCGCACGAGCAGCCTGCGCCGTCAAATCGCGCTCGTCACACAGGAGACCGTGCTCTTTAACGACACGGTGCGCCACAACATAGCTTACGGTCGGCTCGACGCCTCGGACTCAGAAATCGAAGAGGCCGCGCGCGTGGCCTTCGCGCACGACTTCATCATGGAGCTTCCCCACGGCTACGACACTGTGGTGGGAGAGCGCGGCATCTTTCTTTCGGGCGGCCAGCGCCAGCGGCTGGCCATCGCGCGCGCCGTGCTGGCGGACGCGCCCGTGCTGATTCTGGACGAGGCTACTTCGGCGCTCGACGCAGAGTCGGAGCGACTGGTGCAGCGCGCGCTCGGCAACCTGATTCGCAACCGCACGACCATCGTCATCGCACACAGGCTCTCGACCGTGCGGCGCGCAGACACGATAGTCGTGATGGAGAAAGGGCGCATCGCGGAAACGGGCAAACACGCTGAACTGCTCGCCCGCGGCGGCCTCTACAGACGCCTTTACGAATTGCAGTTCGCAGACGAAGAGGAGGACATACCAGTGGTCAGTGGTCAGTAGTCAGTGGTCAGTTAAAAACTGATTCCCAACTGACCGCTGGCCACCGACCACTGATCACTGCTTTATGAAATCAATGACCGGATTCGGGCGCGGGTCGGCGACGGGCGAGAATTTTTCCGTCGGGGTCGATCTCAAGACCGTCAACAACAGGTTCCTGGATGTTCACTTGCGTTTGGGCGCGGAGCTGTCCTCGTTGGAGGCCGTGGTCAAGCGTCGCATCGGCTCGCGCCTCTCGCGCGGGCGCGTTGACGCCAACATCACTTTCGAGCGGACGGGCGAGGTAGCCTATGAGCTTAACCGCCCGCTGATCGCCGGATTCATCACGGCGCTTCGCGCCATGCAGCAGGAGTTTGAAATCACTGGCGAGCCGGACATTAACGTGCTGGCGAGGCTTCCGGGAGCGATGCAGCCCGTCCGGGACGGTCTGGACGAACGAATGATCGCGGGCGTGGAGCAGGCGATTGACGGGGCGCTGGAAGAGCTGGAGCAGATGCGCGAGCGCGAAGGCGAGGCGCTGGCGGCGGAGATGCACCTGCGTTTGGATGAAATCTCCCAGCAGGTCCCGGTCATCGAAGCGGCCGCCGCGCAGCTTGTGGACAACTACCGCGCGCGTCTACAGAAAAGAATTGGCGAATTGATGGCCAGGGAATCGCAGGTGGTCGAGCTGGACCAGGCCAGGCTCGCGCAGGAGGTCGCCTACCTGGCAGACCGCAGCGACATCACGGAAGAGATAGCCCGGCTGAAAAGTCACCTAGTGCAGTTCAGAGAAACCTTGAGCGCGGAAGGCGAAACCGGCAAGCGGCTGGACTTTCTTTTGCAGGAGTTGAACCGCGAGGCCAACACCGTGCTCTCTAAATCAACCGATCTACTGATTAAGGATGCGGCGCTGATCATCAAGGGCGCGGTCGAGAAATTGCGCGAGCAAGTGCAGAATGTCGAATGAAGCGAAGCAGCAGGAAGTGAGCGAAACGCTTTCCGAAGCCTTCTCCGGGCGCGGGATGCTGGTCGTCGTCAGCTCGCCGTCGGGCGGCGGCAAAGGCACTTTGATTCGCCGCGCGTTGAAAAACGTGCCCAATCTTGGCTATTCTGTCTCGTTTACGACCAGGGCACCGCGCGAGGGCGAAGTCCACGGACGCGACTATTTTTTCGTTTCCGAGGCGGAATTCAGAGCGGTGGTCGAAGAGGGCGGCTTTCTGGAGTGGGCCGTCGTCCACGGAAATCTTTACGGGACGTCGCTGGCACAGGTCGAGCGCGAAAGGCGCGCGGGCCACGACATCATTCTGGAAATCGACGTGCAGGGCGCTTTGAGCGTGCGTCGTCTGACCGAGGACGCGGTCTGCGTTTTTATCCTGCCGCCCACGTTCGAGATATTGCGCGAGCGGCTCATGGGCAGAGGCTCGGAGCGCCCCGCGGACCTCGCCCTGCGGCTCAAAAACTCGCGCGAAGAGGTGATGCATTACAGGGAATTTCAGTACGTCATCGTCAACGACGACGCGGAGCGCGCCGCAGGGCTGCTGGCTTCCATCATCTTCGCCGAGCGCGCGCGGCGGGACCGCCAGGAAGAGGTCGCACAACGCGTGCTGGCGAGTTTCCAAACGGCGCGCGAGGCCGTCTGAGCCTTGCGGCCCTTGATTGTAGATTCAACTGGTCGATTTTCATCACTCAGGCTTTAATTATAGAGCGCAGAACCGACATGGAGGTCGGAGACGAAATGGCTAAAGCAGATAACGAGAATTTGAACGACGCAGAGGAGCGCACTCAACCCGAAATGGATTCCAAATACCGCTTGATTATTGTCGCTGCCAAAAGAAGCAAACAATTGCAGCGCGGGGCACGCCCGCGCATCGATATTGACCCGCAGAAACACAAGCCCACGCGCATCGCCCTCGAAGAAGTTCAGCAGGGCCAGGTGAATTTCGAGATTATAGAAGAGAGCTAATCTTCCACTGTGAAGGATTGAGGGGCCGCGGGCGGCTGTCCTGCCTTTTCATCGTCAATGGCTCGAAGGACGGGAGGAGTTGTCTTCTCCTCCTCTATCCTTTCCAGGGGTCTCCAAAACTGGTACGCCCTTTCGGCCTCATACGCCTCGCGCTCCTGACTTAGAGAGAAGTAGGCAGTTTTCCGCGCGGGCTTGCCCCATCCTTGCCGCTGCTCGCGCAGCAGACGTGTGAATTCAGCCAGGTAAGAGATGAGGAAGCCGACGAATCCCGCACGGTCGTATTGCAGGACGTGCGTCGCCTCGTGAGCGATAAGACTGGCCGGGGCCGTCAGCCGCCCCTGGGCGTCACGCTCGATCTTTTGCGGGGCGACAAAGATGCGCCGTCCGAACGTGATTGCCACTATGTCGAACGCGTTGGTCAGCCAGCGCGTCAGCCGCCCGCTGTAGATGTAAACGGGCGGCAGTTTCAGCTTCTCGTCTCCCAGGTGCTCGCGCAGAAAGG
>DATEMM010000410.1:0-9491 GCA_035275605.1 Pyrinomonadaceae bacterium | reverse complement strand
GACTTTCTTTTTCTCTCTTCACCATTGACCATTTACCATTAACTATTTACCAACGATGAAGAGAGAGCCCGACGAGGAGAGTTCAACAGAAAGTTACCGCAGCGGGTATGTCGCTCTCATCGGGCGTCCCAACGCGGGCAAGTCCACGCTGCTCAACAGGCTCGTCGGCGAGAAGATTGCAGCGGTCTCCAACAAGCCGCAGACGACGCGCCACCGCATCCAGGGCATCATCACGCGCCCCTTCGGCCAGATCGTCCTGGTCGATACGCCGGGCGTACACAAGCCCGGATACCTCCTGAACCGCCGCATGATGGCAACGGTCCACGACGCGCTCGCTGGCGTTGATCTGGTCTGCCTGATTCGCGACGCCTCCACCTCCACGGGCAACGGCGACCGCTTCGTGCTGGACCTCATCAAGCAGTCAGAGAAGCCCGCGCTCCTGCTCCTGAATAAGACGGACAAACTGCCGGAGAAGGCGCGGCTCCTGCCGCTGATGGAGTGGTACGGAAGGGAGTATGACTGGCGCGCCATCTTGCCCATCTCCGCCCTGAAGGGAGACATGATTGAGACTCTCCTGACGGAGATGATTAAGTATCTGCCGGAAGGCGAAGCGATTTTCGCGGAGGACGAGCTGACGGACCAGCCGCTGCGCTTGATGGTCGCAGAGATCGTGCGCGAAAAGATTTTGCAGGCGACCAAGGACGAGATTCCTTACGTGACCGCGGTCGTCACGGAAAAGTTTGACGAGGAGCGCCACGACCTGACCGTGATTCACTGTGCCATCTTCGTCGAGCGCCAGAGCCAGAAGAAGATCGTCATCGGCCACGGCGCAGAGCAGCTCAAAGAGATCGGGACCCGCGCGCGCCGCGACATCGAAAAACTGCTCGGCACGCGCTGCCATCTGGAACTCTTCGTCAAGGTCGAGGCCGAGTGGCGCAACAAAGAGAACTTGCTCAACTCGCTCGGAATTCAGGAATAGTGAATGGTAAATAGTAAATGGTGAATAGGAAAAACCGCTCGTCTATTTACCATCGACCACTTACCATTCACGAATTAGAAGGAAACAGTCAATGGTCTTATTATTGTTTGGAAGTGTCGTCTTCGCCCTGCTCACTCTGGGCCTGCTGGCGGCTTTCTTCATCACGGGCGGCAAGAATCAGACCCTCAGGTACCTGGCCGGGGCGAGCGGCCTCATCGCCAGCCTCCTCTGGCTCATCAAAACTTTCATGCGCTAGCGGCCCCAGCCTTCGATGAGCAGTCAAGAGAAAAGCGGACGCGTCTGGTACGCGCTGGAGGTCTCAATTGAGCCTGCCGCGCGCGAGGCCGTCGAGTACGCCCTGATGGAGGCGGGCGCGCTCGGCACAGAATTCTCCGACCGCGTGGGCGAGTTCTCGCGCGTCGTCGCTTACTTTGACAATGTGCCGGGACGGGAAGAGGTGCGCGGAGCGATCTTTGAGGCCCTGCGGATTTACGAGCTGCCGTCCTCTTCCGTGCGTGAGATAGAGTTGCGCGAGGTGTCTGACCAGGATTGGCTCGGAGAATGGAAGAAGAGCTGGCAGCCGGTCAGAGTGGGCGAGCGTTTCATCATCGCGCCGCCCTGGAGCGAGGTTTCGGACGCGCTGGGCCGCATCATCATTCGCATAGAGCCCGGCATGGCCTTCGGGACCGGGACGCACGAGACGACGCGCCTTTGTCTCGCGGCCATCGAAAAATATTTCACGGGCGGGAGTTTTCTGGACGTCGGCACAGGTACAGGCATTCTCGCCATCGGCGCAGCGAAACTCCACCCCGGCGCGCGCGCCGAGGCTTGTGACACGGACGCGGAAGCCCTGGAAATTGCGCGCGAGAATGCGCGTTTGAACGAAGTCTCGGCGGGCTTGAATTTTTGGGTCGGCACGATTGACGAAAAGACTGCTTCGGCCGACGTGGTCTGTGCCAACCTGACCGCGGACGTGATCGCGCCGCTGCTGCCAGCGCTCGTCGGAGCGACGTGCGGGCGGCTGATTCTCTCCGGCATCCTCGACTCACAGACTGAATTTATCCTCTCGCGCCTTCGCCAACTGGGATTTGCGGAGAACGTGGAAGTTGCGACCGACGGCGAATGGGTCGCGATAATCGTGTAAGCTTTTCAGAAAAGATGGCTCGCAGACGTTTCTATGCCCCACCCGCTGGGCGAGCGATTGATGGCCGAACGCTTTTTCTGGCCCAGGACGAGGCGCGCCACCTGCGCGATGTCCTGCGCCTGGGGCGCGGCGACGAGGTGTTCGTCTTCGACGGCGAAGGCCGCGAGTTCCGCTGCGTCGTGGAAGCGTGCGGTCGCGACGGTGCCTCGCTCAAGGTCGAAGAGGAGGTGGCGGCGGCGAGCCCCGAATCAACGCTTCATCTGACGCTCGCCGTTGCGCTGCTCAAGGGCGAGAAGTTCGACCTGGTGGTGCAGAAGGCTACGGAGCTTGGCGTCGCGCGTATCACGCCCGTCGTGACGAAGCTGGCTGACGTGCGCGTCCGCGACGAGGCGGACAGTGCGCGACGGCTGGAGCGCTGGCGGCGTATAGCGCTCGAAGCCTGCAAGCAATCGGGCCGGGCGCGCCTCCCCTCGATTGACGCGCCGCTTGGTTTCGCTTCGCTCGTCGAGAACGTTTCAGCGGACGCCGCCGAATGGGTTGTCATGTTCGCGGAGCGCGGCGGCGAGAGTTTGGGCGAGGCCGTCGGAGCGCTCTCGTCGCGGCCCGCTTCCGTGATGGCCCTGGTCGGCTCGGAAGGTGGCTGGACGGAGGAGGAGATTCTACTGGCACAGGACGCCGGGTGGAGCGTCGTCACCCTGGGCGGGCGCACCTTGCGCGCAGAGACGGCTGCCGTCACGGTGGCCGCGCTTCTGCAACACGCCTTCGGCGACCTGGTTTGAATATAGGGCTGGTCAGCTTTGCAGCCCGTCCAACATCCGGCGCGCGGCTTTCCGGTCGCGCTCGGACTCAAACGCCCAGAGCGGATCAGGGGGTGCTTTCAAAAGTGCTAGAAGCACTGTGCGTGCGCGCGCCTCGTCTCCCGTTTCAAGCAGCAGCTCGGCAAGGTAAAGGCGCGTGACCGTGTTCGTGGGCGCAAGCTCGATTGCTCTTTCGTAATTCGAGAGCGCACGGGCGCCTCCGCCTCCAAGCAGGCGAGGGAGATTCTGCTGAAGGCGTGCCAGCACGCGCAGCGGCCCGGCCCCGTGGTAGGCCGGGTCCAGGCGGACGGCGCGCTCAAGCGAGCGACGCGCGCGCAGTGCCAGCCGGAGGGCTTTGAGAGGATTCTCGTTGCGTGCCAGAAGCGCCAGGTTGACGCCCAGCCAGAAATGGCCTTCGACGCGAAGCGGTTGATCGCCGACGGCCTGCTCGCAGGCGCGTGCGGCGCGTGCGTGATGAGCGCGGGCTTCATCTACGGTCTCGGCTTCCTGTCCTAGAAAGAAGAGCGCGCGCCCTTTTCGCCACAGGAGGTCGTAAGAGTTTGCATGAACGGACTCTTCCAGCGCCCGGACGCTCTCCCGCACGTTCTCCAGGTCTTCGCGCATGCGGTAAAGCTCGTCGGCGCGTCGCGTCGTCTCTTCGAGAGGTAAATTCATAGACAGTGGCCCGCGTGGGCTCCCCCGCCTCTGTAAAAACTTTGACGAAGCGCCCCGCGCTGGCGCAGAATAAGCAAGGAAGCGCTCCCCGGACAAGCCCGCCGCTAATTCTACGGGTCAAACAACGCGCGGCGCATCCCGTAACCAGCAAGAGGGCGAATCAGAAGATTTAGAGGTGAAGCAATGAACCGGCAGAATTTTTTGGGCCACCTGGCGCTGGCGCTGACACTGATCGCGCTGGCGGCGTTCGCGGGCCAGATCAAGCGCTGGCAGAAAGAGAAGCAACCCGTTCAACACGCGCACTCCGAGTCGTATGCCGAAGAACGAATCGGCCGGAGTGAAGGCTACGGAATCAGCATAGAAACGTCCGGCGAGTCCGAAGATATGGACGAGGGAGAAGTCCTCGTGCGCTTTCGCCCTGGCACGACGATGGAGAGAATCAGGGCCATCGCCTTCGGCCACAACGACGTGCTTGAGGACGAGTACGAGAACGTCAGCGGCCTCGTCGCGATTGATGACGAGGACGGAATCAGCGCCGAAGAGGTCGCCGAAGAGTACAGCTCGCTGGAAGAAGTCGAATACGCCGAGCCGGTCTTTAAAGTGACCGCGGATCACGGCTCGCCCTCCAAGCACAAGCACGCCAACGACGCGAAGTTCTCAGAGCAGTGGTCGCTGGAGAACACGGGCCAGGGCGGCGGGAAAGCCGGAGCGGACATCGGCGCTTTGCAGGCGTGGTTTAAGACGACCGGCAGCTCAAAGGTCGTCGTCGCCGTCCTAGACAGCGGCGTTGACTACAGGCACCTCGATCTCATCAACAACATCTGGGTGCGCCCGCCGGACATGGCCGCCTACGTGGACGACGAGCTGGGCGAGTTCAACGACGAGCACGGCTTTAACGCCACGGACCGCCTGCGCGACCCTATGGACGACAACGGCCACGGGACGCACTGCGCAGGCATCATCGGCGCTGAGGGCAACAACAACTTCGGCATCGCCGGGATTAACTGGAAGGTCGAGATTATGCCGTTGAAGTTCCTGGCGGCCAACGGCTCCGGCACAACCAAGGACGCGATTGAGGCGATCAACTACGTCATCGAGCGCAAGCGCAAAGGCGTCAACGTGCGCATCATCAGCGCGAGCTGGGGCTCGACGCAGAGGTCCAAGGCCCTGCGCGACGTCATCAAGCAGGCGGGCGACGAGGGCATCCTGTTCGTGGCCGCCGCCGGCAACAATGCGGACGATTCGGACAAGCGCCCGCACTTCCCTGCGGGCTACGACCTGCCGAACGTCGTCAGCGTCGCCGCGCTCGACCGCAACGATCAACTGGCCGGGTTCTCCAACTACGGCGCAAAGAGCGTGCACATCGCCGCGCCGGGCGCGGAGATTATGAGCACTTGGCTCGACGGCGAGTTCAAATCGCTGTCGGGAACCTCGATGGCGACGCCGGAAGTAGCGGGCGTGGCCGCGCTGATTCTCTCGACCAACCCGAATATGTCCGTCAAGCAGTTGCGCGACCGTCTCTTCGCTTCGGTCGATAAGCTCGACTCGCTCAAAGGGAAGGTCTCGACCGGCGGCCGCATCAACGCCGCCAAAGCCGTCGGGGCCGAGTAAGCGGCAGTGGTCAGTGGTCAGTGGCCGGTGGTCAGTAAGAGAATTCTTACCGACCACCGGCCACTGTTTTTCGTCGCTTGCTATAGGGCGTCGGATGTGTGATTATCGGGAGTTGAATTGATGTCCTCGATACATACTTTATGCCCCTGATCTTTTGAGGAGACGAACCGAAGTGAGAGCGGAATTAGAGCAATTGGTCGCTTTGCAGAACGCAGATTTAAACATACGCAGACTACAGGCCGAAATAGAGGCCATCCCGAAAAGGCGCGCTGAGATCGAAAAAGAGTTCGATCAGCGCGCTTTTGAAATTAGGGAGCTGGAAAAAGGGCGCGACGATGCGCGGACCGAACGCTCGCGCCTGGAGACGGAAGTCGCCGAGCAGCGCTCCAAACAGGAGCGCGCCGAGCGCAACCTGATGTCCTCGAAGAAGCCGGACGAATACACGGCGGCCATACGCGAGGCCGACGCCGCCCGCAAGCATATCTCGCAACTGGAAACACAGATTCTCGAAAAGATGGAAGCCTTCGAACAGGCCGAAGGCCAGTTGAAGGAGCGCGAGCCGGAAGTGGCGCGGCTGCGAACGGAGATGGACGCACGGATCAAAGAGTTTGAGGAGCAGACACGGACGCAGGCAGAAGAGCTGGAGACCTGCCGCCGCGAGCGCGAGCGCATCCTGGCAACTCTGCCCAAACCAATGGGTGCCCTCTACAACCGCATCAGCAATCGTATACGCGACGGGATCGCCGTGGCCGAGGCGCGCAACGGCTCGTGCACGGCCTGCTTCATGTCGCTTCGTCCGCAGGTGATGGCTGAAGTCCGTCGCGGCGATGAAGTGATTACCTGCGACAACTGCAACCGCATCCTCTATTACGTGCAGAGCGATGGCGCGCGCAAAGAGGCCGCCCCGGCCGCAGCCGCCCCCAACGCGACCGCTTAAAAAGATAAAGAGAATCCCCAGGCGAGTATTGAAAATAGCCGGACAAATTAACTGTCCGGCTATTTTTCTGTGTCGCTTACCGTGCCGCCTCTGCCCGTGGACACTGGCCGCCGAAAGGCGCTAATCGAAAAGGCAAAGGTTAAGACAGATGTCAAACATCTTTTCTTCACTTTTGCCTTTTACTTTCTTCGGGCACAGGGCTTGATATTCATCTTAAGGATACCGAAACAGCGAGCCGTTTTCGGACAGTCGCGCCGCCTGCGGCTCGGAAATGTGTCCGCTAATCGTGGCTGATTATTAAGGAGGCATTGTCATGGAATCCATGAGGGAAGCATTACAACAGGCTGGGGTTGATAATAACGTGGGGAATTCGGAGCAGGGAGCAATCCGCGACAGCAGTGTGAACGTCGGGCAGACGGAGCGCTGGGGGTCTGCCCTGGCCGGGGGCGCTCTGGCCATCTACGGCCTGACGCGCCGCACCTGGGGCGGGGCTGTGCTCGCGCTCGTGGGCGGCACCCTGATTTATAGAGGCTCGACCGGGCACTGTTATATGTACGACGCCCTGGGCGTGAACACTGCCGAGACGGGCGACAATCCGCTGGTCAGCGTGCCCGCGGGCAAAGGCATGAAGGTCGAGAAGAGCGTCACGGTCAACCGATCGCCCGAAGAGCTCTACCGCTTCTGGCGCAACTTCGAGAATCTGCCGCGCTTCATGAACCATCTCGAATCGGTGAAGGAGATGGGCGAGGGGCGCTCGCACTGGGTAGCGAAAGCGCCCGCCGGGAAGACTGTCGAATGGGACGCGGAAATCTACAACGAGAAAGAGAACGAACTGATCGCCTGGCGCTCGCTCGAAGGGGCGGACGTGGATAACGCCGGCAGCGTGCGCTTCGAACCGGCGACGGGCGGTCGCGGGACGGTCGTGCGCGTGACGCTCAAGTATGATCCGCCGGGCGGCCCGCTCGGCGCGCTCGTCGCCAAGCTCTTCGGCGAAGAGCCTTCGCAGCAGATTGAGGAAGACCTGCGCCGCTTCAAACAGGTGATGGAAGCGGGCGAAGCCGCCACCACCGAAGGCCAGCCTTCGGGGCGCAGCGCAACAGCGTAAGAGCAGTGGTCAGTGGTCAGTGGTCGGTGGTCAGTTAAAAGAAAGACCGTTAGCCGCGCCGCGCTTTTGTTTTCACTGACCACTGACCACCGACCACTGACCACTGTTTTGGAGTGATAGAGAGATGAAGGCTTTATGTTGGTACGGTAAAAATGACGTGCGGGTCGAGACGGTGCCGGACCCGAAAATCCTCAACCCGCGCGACGCGATCATCAGGGTGACGACGGCTGCCATCTGCGGTTCCGACCTGCACCTCTACGACGGCTACATCCCGACGATGCAGAAGGGCGACATCCTCGGCCACGAGTTCATGGGCGAGGTCGTCGAGGTCGGTCCCGAGAACAAGAAGCTGAAGGTGGGCGACCGCGTCGTCGTCCCCTTCACCATCTGCTGCGGTCACTGCTTCTTCTGCGAGAGAGAGTTGTGGTCGCTTTGCGATAACTCGAACCCGAACGCCGGAGTCGCAGAGGCTCTCTACGGGTTTTCGCCCGCGGGCCTCTTCGGCTATTCGCACATGACCGGAGGCTACGCCGGGGGACAGGCCGAGTACGTGCGTGTTCCCTTCGCGGACGTCGGCCCGGTCAGGATTCCCGAAGAGATAGGCGACGAGCAGGTTCTCTTCCTGGGGGACATCTTCCCTACGGGCTACATGGCCGCCGAAAACTGCAACATCACTCCCGGCGATACGGTCGCCGTCTGGGGCTGCGGCCCCGTGGGCCAGTTCGCCATCCGCAGCGCATTTTTGCTTGGGGCCGAGCGCGTCATAGCGGTTGATAGCGTGCCGGAGCGTTTACAGATGGCCGAATCGTGCGGGGCGGAGACTCTAGATTTTTACGATCAGGATATTTTCGAGAAGCTGAAAGAGAAGACGGGCGGGCGCGGGCCGGACTCCTGCATAGAGGCCGTCGGGATGGAGGCGCACGGGACGACCTTCGACGCGGTTTACGACCGTGTGAGGGCGGCTATGTTTCTGGCGACGGACCGCCCGCACGCGCTCCGTCAAGCCATACACGCGTGCCGCAAGGGTGGGACGGTCTCGATTCCGGGCGTCTACGGCGGCTTCCTCGACAAGATTCCTTTCGGGGCGGCCTTCAACAAAGGACTGACTTTAAAGATGGGGCAGACGCACGTGCCCAAATATTTGCGCCCACTGCTCGAACGCATCCAGAAGGGCGAGATTGACCCGTCGTTCGTCATCACGCACCGGATGCGCCTCGTGGACGCGCCCGACGGCTACGAGATTTTCAAGCACAAGCACGACAACTGCATCAAGGTCGTGCTCAATCCATAAACCATTGCGGATTTCGGATTGCGGATTGCAGATTGAAAAATCAACAGCATCCGCAATCCGAAATCCGCATTCCGCAATAGGAGAAGAGATGGCAGACGAGAAGGGCGAGAGTCAATCGGGGGATCAGGGGACGCCGAAGGAGAGCAAGACGGGCGACCCAGGCAGGACGCCGGGGAAGGCCGAGGGCGACGAAGAGACCGTGGACGAGTCCTTGCGCGACAAGGAGGAGAGGCCGCCTCTGCACTGAGGCGACCTCGCGCGAGCGCGACGGAACGGAGCCCGGATTTTAGTCTTGAGGCACAGAAGGCCCCTTTGCGTCAGGAGATGCGCGCCTTCGCAGCCTCTTCCGGGGGCGTGTCGCGCTGCGGGTTGACGGCCACGCCGTACTTGAAGACCAGCTCGCCGCCGAGCCAGCCGGAGACCGTCACGACGAGCACGCCGACCACGGACAGGATAATCGGAATCGTCAACCTGCTCGTGTTGTTCTCGAAGGCGACGCCCCTTCTCAGGTACCAACTCGCGGCGAAGAGCAGGAGCGCCAGGACGTTCAGGCGCGCGTGCCAGTTGGCGACCTTTTTCACCTCTCGGTCTTTGATTGAGAGCCAATCAATGATGCCGAAGATGGCGGCCGCGATTGCACCGAGGCACCCGGCCAGCAGCGTCCAGGAGGCCATCCACTCCCAGCCGATGTTGCCGCGCCAGAGGAAGATGATGTCTGCGACGAGCGAGAAGACCCAGAGCGCAATCGGAAAGGGAATCAGCATCGGGTGAATAGGGTGCCCCGCGATACTTGCCGGACTTGCCATCTTTATTTCCTCCTTTATCGAAGCCGCGCGCGCGGGCGCGCCCCCCTATGGGGAGTCTCGCACGCGGGTCAAGTGGACTACAGGCGGAGAACGGTATTAGGATTCTCCCTAAACGGCGTCAAACTACTACCTAATATTTGAAATGT
>DATEMM010000409.1:0-14829 GCA_035275605.1 Pyrinomonadaceae bacterium | reverse complement strand
AGGAGCAGTTACAGCCTGTTTTTAAGGATTATGGGCGAGACATCGCAGGGGATATGAACCATAAACGAACGGTCAGAGGCGCATAAACCGTTCACTACTCACCGCTCGCTATTTACCATTTACCAGCAGCGGATAGGGATTGATGTTCGTGCCGTCCCAGTAGCGTTTGGGGTCGGCGACGATGAGGACGGAGAAGTGCAGGTGGTAATTGCCAGCGCCAGCGTTGCCTGTGTCGCCGACGTAGGCGATGACTTCGCCGCGCCGCGCGACGTGACCTTCCGCGAGGCCGTCGGCGTAGCGGTCCAGGTGGGCGTAGTAATAGACGGTCCTGTTGTCAGGGTCTAGCTGGTAAAGGGTCGTTCCGCCCGGCACGCTCTGAAAGAGCTTGATGATGCGCCCGTCTGCTGCGGCCAGGACAGGCGTCCCGCGCGGAGCAGGGATGTCTATCGCGTCGTGCACGCGCCCTTCCGAGCGCGAGTCTTTGAAGGTGTCCCGCAACTGCTCAGGGCGAACTCCGGCAACCGGAATCAGTAGACGAGAAGACGAGGTTGACGGCGGCTGAGGCGCGACGGGAGATGGCACGGGCGTTGGCGCGCTCTCTGTCGCGGTAGCTTCAGGAGCGGGCGTGACCTCGGTTTCAACGCTCGGAAGCGGCGAGGGGACTGGCAGCGCGGTCGGCCCGGCGACGGGAGGAACTGCGGAGGGCGAAACTTCTACCTGGGGAATCGTGACGACCGCCACCTGCTCGGTCCGAGACCTCCTGCTCAGAGCCCAGACGAACGTGCTCAGAAGCCCGAGCACCACAACTATCATGATGAGCAGCCTGACGCGATTCGCCATAAAAAAACGGATGCCGGATGCTGGATGTCAGATGCTAGTAAAGCCGTTACTAACATCTAGCATCCAGTATCTAACATCTCCCCTTTCAGCGACTGTAGCCGAGGGGCTGAAGCGGGCGGGGACTTGTGCCCTCGAAGAACCAGCTCGCGCCGACCTTGAGGCGATGATGCCAGGTCGGGAGGCGCGCCGTGTAGAGCGTGAATCGCGCCTGGCGCGCGAGCGGGCCGCCGAAGGCTTTGCCCCCGGCGAGCACCGCGGCGTTCTCCGTGCCGAGGCTGACGGCCTCGCCCAGTTCCACGAAATGCCTGGCGTGAAGACGCCGACCGTCCAGGAGAGCCTTGATGTTGCTGGCCAGGAGGCTGGCCTGCTGGTTGGCTAGCTGCGCTGTGCCAGCCAGGGTCGGGGTGGCGTCCTCGTAGAAAGCTATGTCGCCGATGGCAAAGACGTTCTTGTGTTCGCGTAGTTGGAGCGTAGGCTCGACCAGAATCAGGCCGCGCCGGTCCTTCTCCACATCCAGAGTTTCAATCAGCGGGTTGACGCGGACCCCCGCGGTCCAGACCACCGCGGCTGCGCCGACATCCGTTTGCTCCCCGCCGTGCTCTATGCGGAAGCCGTCTTTCATCACGCGCCGGACGCGCGTCTCCGTGTGAATCTCGACGCGGGCCTTCTGGAGGGCGTCTTCGACGATGGCTCGGATGTCGTCTCCCATGCCGGGGACAATCGTCTGGCCCATCTCCACGACCATCACGCGCGGCTCGCCGCGCAGCGCACGCCGCTTGAACGCGTCGCGCAGGAGGTCGGCCATCTTGGTGGCAAGCTCCACGCCGCTTGCGCCCGCGCCCACGACCGCAAAGGTGAGGGCACGCCGCGCGTCCTGCGGCGCGAGGTCCGGCGGCACCTGGTCGAGCGCGTCTGTCATGCGACGGCGGAGCGCGTCTGCGTGTGCCAGCTTGCGGAAAGGCATGGCGTACTCTTCCGCGCCCTCTATGTTCCAGTAGTTCGTGATGCCGCCGGCCGCCAGCACCAGGACGTCGTAGGCCACTTCGCGCTCGCGCCCCTTGATAGTTGCCGTGCGCGCATTGAGGTCAAGCCCTGCGACCTCGCCGCGAATGACGCGCACGTTCTCGTTCAGCAGTTCCTTGTACTGGGGCGCTATGTGCCAGGCTTCGACCTCGCCGCTCAAATACTCGTAGAGCATCGGGGTGAAGAGGAAATGGTCTTCCGGGGTGATGATGGTCACTTCGCCCGCGCCGGCCAAATCGAGCGCCGTGAAGAGCCCGCCGAAGCCGCCGCCGATAATCAGTATCCGCGCCTGTTTATTTGCCATCTTACTCCTCTGATTTTCAGGTCATGTGTTCGGAGGATAGTAGCAGACAGGCACCGCCCCGCGCACGGTTCGGCGAGCGCCGAAAGAGAGGATGAACCCGATGCAGATTTGTTCCGGCCGCGCGCTTTGGCCCACTACGGAAATTTCACTTGACTTTTAAACTGCCATTGCTAAAGTGGCGGTGAATAGAGAGCTCCCCGCTGTTCATTCTCCAAATCTCACTCTAACTCACGACCACTTAGGAGGTGGCTTACTATGAAAAAGCAGATAATCCTCGTCTGCGCACTGGTCTGCGCTCTGCTGACGTTGCTTGGAACTCCCTCTGTATTATCGAGCGACAAGCGACAGGCTGAGGCTTTCAACAATCGCCAGTTCAACGACGAGCCTTCGCTATCTGTCAACGGAATCACCATCCCCGTCTTTAGAAGCAACTTGACCAGCGCGAGCTTCTACGGCGTGGCGGCGACCCTCATGCAGCAGGATCAATTAACCATCTGTCTGGAGACGTGCGACAACCAGTACAATGAATGTCAGGCAGACCAGGGCGTGTCTGACAAGACCATCTGCCACAACAACCGAACCAGTTGCACGAACACCTGTAATAATGTCTACGGCCCGAAACTGCCCAAATCTCCTCCGCCGAGACCGTACTAAAAGACAGACCACAGGTTCTCGAAACTGCTGCGGGCTCACCAGTCCGCGGCAGTTTTGCTTTTACTTCTCCACCTGGACCCTGGGCCATTGACACCGCCGGAGATTAATTATATTGTCCGGCAGTCCGGCCAGTCGCCCGACTGCGCCGGCCTGCGAGCGTCGTTCGCGAGCTTCGCTGATGTTGATTTCGCCCGGACCCGAAACGGGCGCTCCCAAAGCGTCTCCCTCCCTGAGGAGGCGCGTCGCAGTCGAAAGTCTTGCAAGGAGCCTGACTAACCGTGAAAAGAATAGTTACTCGTTTACTCCCCTTGTCTGTAGCCGTGTGTCTGCTCATCATCATTTCTTCGTCCGCCGTGCTGGCACAAAAAAAGGGCGCTCCGAAAAAGGCCCCGCCCGTCGATAAGACCCTTTCGAGCACAGGCGCAGGCCCCATCGTCGAGGTTGCCCCGAAGAGCGCGCCCGCCAAAGCCAGCCCCGCCTTCCTCTCGCAGCTTGAGATGGAGATCATCGACGAGATGAATCTGGCCCGGATGGACCCCAAAAAATACGCCGCCTTCGTTGAGGAGTTTAAGAAGTATTACGACGGCAACCGCTTGACGATTCCTGGGCGGAAGAAGTCCCTGGCGACCAACGACGGCGTGGCGGCCGTGGACGAGGCGATCAATTTCCTGCGGACAGCGGAGCCGCTCGCGCCCCTGGAAATCGTCAAGGGCATGTGCATGGCGGCCAAAGACCACGCGAATGACCTGGCGACCAAGGGCATCACCGGACACAGAGGCAGCGACGGCAGCTCGCCAAACGCCAGGGTGGACCGCTACGGGCGCTGGGAGGGGGCCATCGGCGAGACGGTTGTTTACGAAATCAGCCCGGCCCGCCAACTCGTCATCTCGCTCATCATTGACGACGGCGTCCCCAATCGGGGCCACCGCAGAAACATTTTCGACTCGAATTACCGCGTCGCAGGGGTCTCCATCACGGATTCTCCCGCCAATGGGGCGCGGTGCGTGGTCGATTACGCCGGGGGCTTCAAGGAAAAGGGCGCCGATCAGTAGGCAGGAGAGGGCCGGATTTGCTCCAGGCCCCCCGCTGGACATGGCCGCAAACGGCGTGTTAGATTGCCCTGTCTTAAAATCTTGGCGGTTTTCGCCCTATAAGGGGCGAATTTACTGCGGTCTGGGAGGGCCATCTAAAGCAGTGGCGTTAGCAAAAGAAGCAAAAGAGAAGATTGTCGGAGAGTTCCGCACGCACGAGGCGGACACTGGTTCACCACAGGTGCAGATTGCACTGCTCAGCCAGCGGATTAACGAGCTGACCGAGCATTTCAAGACGCATAAGAAAGATAACCATTCGCGGCGCGGCCTGCTCAAGATGGTCTCGCAGCGCAGGAGTCTTCTCGACTACCTCAAGCGCATAGACATAGAGCGCTACCACGAGGTGGTCAACCGTCTCGGACTGCGCCGCTAAGGCGTCTGAGGTCCGGGCGGCTGGTTAAAGCCGGGAAAGATTCAAAAGGGGAACTCTTCGAGCCCCGAAATTACATAGCCCGCGTCTATCGAAGAGCTTGATCTTATGGTGCCGAACGTGACGGCGATGACCGAAAATCAGGCAGACGCGAGGAGCCCTTTGCGCACACTAGAGAGCAACAGGCGGCGATGGTCTCACGGAAGGTGACTGTCGCCGCTTTCGCTTTTTTGAAGCTTA
This sequence comes from Pyrinomonadaceae bacterium, assembly GCA_035275605.1. Classification (GTDB taxonomy): domain Bacteria; phylum Acidobacteriota; class Blastocatellia; order Pyrinomonadales; family Pyrinomonadaceae; genus QHXM01. The sequence continues at coordinate 10,307 of DATEMM010000409.1, read as the reverse complement.
AGGCAGGCCATGAGCCTTAAAGGCAGGGGAGCCAAAAAGCCCCGGCCCAGCTCATCACGTACAGCCTGCCAAAGCGTGTTCGAACACCTAAAACTCCCGCGCGGGCGCACGAGACGCTCCATGCGCGGACGGCTCTTTCAAGAAGAGAGCGATTATTGTCCGAAGGAGACAAAACAAACATGTCAGCTAGGAAATATCTGAAAGAATCGATCAAACTGGGCGACCACGAATTGACGGTCGAAACCGGAAGGGTCGCCAAGCAGGCCGACGGCTCGGTCGTCGTCCGTTACGGCGACACTATGGTTCTGGTCGCGGCGGTCGCCGCCAATAGTCCGCGCGAAGGCGTGGACTTTTTTCCGCTCACGGTCGAATACCGTGAATCGAATTATGCTGCCGGAAGAATTCCCGGCAACTACTTCCGGCGCGAGGGACGCCCCAACGAGAAGGAGACTTTGACCAGCCGCCTCATTGACCGCCCCTGCCGCCCGCTCTTTACCGAAGGTTTTAGGAACGAAACACAGGTCATCGCCACGGTCATCTCGGCGGACCCCGATAACGACCCGGACGTCATCGCCATCACAGGCGCTTCCTGCGCCCTCTACCTTTCCGACATCCCGTTCCCCAATCCGATTGCGGGCGTGCGCATCGGCCTCATCGAAGGCCGCTACGTCATCAACCCGACCTATGACGAACGCCGCGAGTCGCGTTTGAACCTGATCGTGGCCGGGACGGAAGAGGCCATCGTGATGGTCGAGGCCGGGGCCGAGGAGGTCTCGGAGGAGATTATGGTCGAGGCGCTGATGCTCGCGCACAAGGAGATCAACCGCCTCTGCCGCTGGCAGAAAGAGCTCTACAAGGCCCTGGATATTCAGAAGCGCGCCGTCGAAGCGCCCGCGCTCAACGAAGAGATGCTGGGCGAGATCGAAAGAAACTATTCGGAGCGCCTGCGCGCCGCGCTCGATACCACGCAGCAGGAGAAGCGAGCTTCCTACGCGGCCGTGGATGCGCTCAAGAAAGAGGTCGTCGAGTCTTACCCGGAAGACCAGCCTGAGCAGCGCCTGATGGCGAAGAAGATTTTCGACCACCTCAAGGAAACGATCTTCCGCGACGACATCCTCAACAAGCGCCGCCGGCCGGACGGCCGCCGCTTCTCGGAGATTCGTCCGATCACCTGCGAGGTCGGCTGGTTGCCGCGCGCCCACGGCTCCGCGCTCTTTACGCGCGGCGAGACGCAGGCGCTTGTTACCACCACGCTTGGCACAAAAGACGACGAGCAGTTCATGGACGACCTGGAAAAGGGCGAGATTAAACGCCGCTTCCTGCTCCATTACAACTTCCCGCACTACTCTGTCGGCGAAGTGGGGCGCTTTGGCTCATCCAGCCGCCGCGAGATAGGCCACGGCGCGCTCGCCCGCCGCTCCATCGAGCCCGTCCTGCCCGAAGAGGGCCAATTCCCATACACCATACGCATCGTCTCGGACATCACGGAATCGAACGGATCTTCTTCGATGGCCTCCATCTGCGGCGGCATCCTCTCCCTGATGGACGCGGGCGTGCCGCTTAAAGCGCCCGTGGCCGGGGTGGCTATGGGGCTGGTGATGGAGGGCAACAAGTACGCCATCCTGACGGACATCGCCGGCGCGGAAGACCACTACGGCGACATGGACTTCAAGGTCGCCGGGACGCGCGAAGGCATCACGGCCCTTCAGATGGACATCAAGATCGGCGGCATCAACGCACAGATCATGGCCGAAGCCCTGGATCAGGCCAAAAAAGGGCGTCTGCACATCCTCGGCGCGATGGAGAAGACCATTGCCGAGCCGCGCGAGGACATAGCGCCTTACGCGCCGCGCATCGTCCAGATCAAGATCAACCCGGACAAAATTCGCGACATCATCGGGCCGGGCGGTAAGATCATCCGCGCGATGGTCGAAGAGACAGGGGCCAAGATTGACGTCGAGGACGACGGCACGGTCTCCATCGCTTCCGCCGACGGCGCTGCCGCGCAGGCTGCCATTGACCGCATACGGGGCTTGACGGCCGAGGCCGAAATCGGCCAGACCTATCTTGGCACGGTCTCACGCATTGTGGATTTCGGCGCTTTCGTCGAGATTTTCCCAGGCACGGACGGCCTGCTCCACATCTCGGAGATAGCCGACCGCAGGGTCAAGGACGTCCGGGACGAGCTCAAAGAGGGCCAGCAGATCATGGTCAAGTGCATCGGCAAGGAGGGCAACAAAATCAAGCTCTCCCGCAAGGCTGTGCTCCGCGACGAAAAGCAGAAGGCCGAGGCCGCAGGGGCCGGTGAAGGCGACTAAATAGAGGCGAAAGCCGGAGGCTAAAGGCAAAAGGAGTGGGAAGTTGCGAGATTTTCCCCGCTTTTGCCTTTAGCCTTTATGCTTTCGCCCTTATTTCTCTTGACAGGCGGCTGAAAGGCTAGTTTAATCGCTCCCGCAAAACTGGAATCCACACAGCATTAAGCATCTTTCTCTAGCACATAAGGAAAGCCCGACGAGCGGTTTCCATATTGTAAAAGGTATTTTGAAAGGCGAACGCGTCTTCCGGGGCAGCCGTCAAGCGCCCGAAAAGGTCGAAAGCTTCGACCCGGCAGGCACTTCCGCCGCAGCCGCATCGTCGCCTTTTGTCCCAGTTTTACTTAGTTGAGAGAGTCTTGAAGTCTGGAACGGCAAGCGCCGTCCAGATCGGAAAGAGCCGAGGAGGAGCTTCAACCACGATGAGGAATCGAGCCATTAGCCCCGCTGCTACGATACTCAGCGTCTTACTGCTGGCTTTTGCGGCAGCGCCCGCGGCGCAAGCCGGCCCCGTAGCCTATTCGGAAGTCGTCCACGTTATGGGCAGCGTCCGCAGCGGCGGCCAGAGCCAGGAGCTTCGCCTACGCAGCATATCTCAAGACGGCGGCGCCCCTATCAGCGGCGACGTAACTTCCAACGACAAATCATCAACCGGCGCATCCGCTTCCGAGTCTGCCTCGCTCATCTCCACTGCCACAGGGTTCCAGGAAGGCCAGCAGGGTCAGGTTGAAGTGATTGAAGAGGGCGACGTGACCGGCACGGTCTGCGATTGCGGCGAAATCTTCATCCCCGGTGGAGGGTTCCCGAAATGGCTAGCCCTCGGCGGTATTCCGCTGGTCTGCGTCCTGGTTGACTGCAACCCGGATAATCCGCCGCCCATTTGCGAAGAAGGCAACCCTGACTGCACTCCGCCGCAGGTGCCGGAACCGGCCACGCTCTTCCTGCTCGGCTCAGGGCTCGTGGCACTCGGAGCCAAAGCCCGCCGCCGCTACACTCAGTCCAAGTCAGACGGGTCAGCCCCGAACAGCACGGAGGAGATGTGATCATGGCAGACAAAAGATTGATTGCCACCCATTCACGCGCCGCCATGCTGGCCAGACTCGCGTTCGCGGCCATGCTCGCTCTCTCGTTCCTCTTCGTCCAATCGCTGCAAACGACGGCGCGCGCGGACAGCAAGAAGAAACCCAACTACGGCCGCATCAAGCTCTCGACGAACCCTGGCGGCTACCCCGTCCTGATTGACGGCCAGCCAGCCGGGAACACTACGCCGTCTGAACGCCTGCTCGATCTGCCGCCGGGGTCGCACACGGTCGAGATAATTTTCCCGAACGGCGAGCGCTGGACGCGCGAGTTCGTCGTCGCCGCCGGGCGCATCTACTGCATCGGGCTGGCCTACGCGCCGCGCACCATCCCGATTCCGCCCAGAGTGCCGTGCCCGTACCCGGTCAACGTCTCCGCGCCCGCCACGGTCAACGACGGCGAGGTCATTACGTTCACTGCGGACGTTGGCTACAGCGGTTCTTCGGCGCTCAACTACACCTGGACGATCAGCCCGGCTGGCGCGCGCATCATCAGCGGTGCGGGCACGCCGACCATCATGGTTGACTCCACCGGCATCGGCCGCAACCCCGTGACGGCCATCCTGGTCGTGGATGACGGCTCGGGCGAGCGCACCTGCCGCCAGACGGCGCAGGCCGTGACGAACGTCATTTCGATTCCGCCGCCGCCCGTCAAGTCGCGCCTCTACGACCAGTTCGAGCCGCCCGCCTTCGACGACGTCAAGGCGCGCCTGGACAACCTGGCCATAGAGTTGCAGAACGCTCCGACCTCGCAGGGCTACATCATCGTCTATTCGGGCCGTAAGAGCCGACCTGGGCAGGCGGACCGTCTGGCGACCCGCGCCAAAGACTACATGATCAAGGAGCGCGGCATAGACAGCAGCCGCGTGGTCATCATCAACGGCGGCTACCGCGAGAGCGACTACTTCGAGCTCTGGCTCGTGCCGCAGGGTGCGGAGCCTCCGCAGGCGACGCCCTCCGTCCAGCCTTACGAGGCGCAGCCAGGGACCAACCTGCGCCCGCGCCGCTCGGGCCGAGAATGAAAGGCGACGGTAAGTGAGAAAGTGACAGGCGACGGGTGAAAGCTGGTTCCCCGTCGCCTGTTACTTTTTACTTGTCACTGCCGTTGGGCGTGTGGTAACAATCCCCGGAGGACATTACCCTTATAAAGCTTAATAAGTTTTTCTCCCCCACGGGTTCGTCTAGGACTAAACACTCTCGAAGGAGGATCATATCTTATGGCTGAAGGTGATGGCGGTGGCGGCGGCAGCGCCGGAGTGGTTGCGGTGCTGGTGATTTTCGTGATCGTCGTGCTGATCGCGCTCTATTTCTTTGGGGTCTTCGGCGGGCGCGGCGGGGGCTCCGCCGTCCCGAACAAGGTTGACGTCAACATCCAGAGCAAGTAGAAGTTTCGACCGACTTTCCAAAAATCCATTTGGCGAAGAGAGGAGCAAAGAGCCGACGGCGAGCCTCTGCTCCTCTCTTCGCATTTTTCATCCCCGGCTGTTAGACTCATAATTCGTCCGTCAGCCCTACTATTTGAGGTTCTTGAGGAAAAGTGTCAGCACCGAACATCGAAACCATCGTCTCTTTAGCCAAGCGTCGCGGCTTCGTCTTTCCCTCGTCGGAGATTTACGGCGGGTTGGGAAGCGCCTGGGACTACGGCCCGTTAGGGGTGGAACTCTCGAACAACGTCAAGCAGGCGTGGTGGCGCTGGATGGTGCACGAGCGCGACGACATGGAGGGGATCGATTCCTCCATCATCCTCAACCGCCTGGTCTGGAAATACTCCGGTCACGAGGATACGTTCAGCGATCCATTGGTTGATTGCAGGGAATGTAAAAGCCGTTTCCGCGCTGACAAGCTCGCGGAGGAAACGAGCGGAGCGGCCGCCGGATTCGATTTAAGTAAACTGAAGTGCCCGAACTGCGGCGAGACGAACTGGACGGAGCCGCGCCCCTTCAACCTGATGTTTCGCACGACCATCGGCGCTGTCGCTGACGAAGACGACCCGTCGGCCCTCGCTTATCTTCGTCCCGAAACGGCCCAGGGCATCTTCGTCAACTTCCTGAACGTGCAGACGACCATGCGCCGCAAAATTCCGTTCGGCATCGCGCAGATCGGGAAATCGTTTCGTAACGAGGTCACGCCCGGCAACTTCATCTTCCGCACGCGCGAGTTCGAGCAGATGGAGATGGAGTATTTCGTCCGCCCCGGCGAGGACGAAGGCGTTCACCAGGAATGGATCGACTACTGCTTCAATTGGTTCACGAGCCTCGGCATCTCCGCGGAGAATCTGCGCCTCTACGAGCAGCCGAAGGAGGAACTGGCACACTACGCCAAGCGCACGGTGGACATTCACTACCGCTTCTTCCCGGAGCGCGAGGAAGAGGAGCGGCAGTGGGACGAATTGATGGGCATCGCCAACCGCACGGACTTCGACTTGAAGGCGCATTCTAAAAAGCCTGAGGACGCGGAAGGCAAGCGCCTCAACCCTGACTCGACCGAAGACCTCTCGTATTTTGACGAGGCGACGAAGGAGCGATTCTATCCTTACGTCATAGAGCCCGCCGCCGGAGTCAACCGCACAGTGCTCTCTGTCCTGATGGACGCCTACTCGGAGAAGGTCAATGACAAAGGTGAGAAGCGCGTCATCCTGAAGCTGCACCCCAGCCTCGCGCCGATTAAGGCCGCGATTCTGCCGCTGGCGAAGAACAAGCCGGAGCTGGTCGGGATGGCCAAAGCCGTCAAGCGCTCCCTACAGCCGACCTTGCGCGCCGTCTACGACGACACGGGCGGCATCGGCAAACTCTACGCGCGACAGGACGAGATTGGCACGCCCTTCTGCGTCACGGTTGACCATCAATCCTTAGAGGACGAAGCCGTCACGGTCAGAGACAGGGACACCTGGGAGCAGGAGCGCGTCAAGGTCGCGGACCTGCGCGAGCACTTACAGCGCCGCCTGCAACCGCCCGTGCAAGGCGATTAAGAGGGCGCGGTCCTGGCACACTCGGCCGCGCCTCTGTTCACGAAACTCATGGCTCTCAACAAAAATCTTTACAAATTCCTGGGCCTCTCGGCCTTCGTCATGTGCGCGCTCTTCGTAGTCTTTTCCTTCGTGCTCTACCGCGCGGGCGGCAACTACCTGGCGGCGGTCGTCGTCGCCGCCATAGAGGCCACCGCCGGGGTCTATTTGACGAACAAGAGCAAACAGTAATCGCAGATTGCGGAATGCGGATTGAAAAGAGCAAGCCACGCGTTCCTTAAATCCGCAATCCGAAATCCACAATCCGAAATAGACTCTATGCCTGTCGTTAAGAAGCGAAATCTGCAAACCGAGACGCGCCTCCTGCTGGAAGGGGACGAACCCGTAGAGCTGCCGCCGGCGGAGATCGAGGACTCGTCCGTGCTGGTGCAGTTCGAGAAGTTCAAGCCGTTCGTCCCGGAACTGCTCGCGGCGCTCCGCTCCGGAACGGTCGCAGAGCCTGTGCCAGTCATGCTCGACGGCTCGACCTTCGCCGTGCATGGCGAGACGCGCACCTTCTGGGTCAAGCTCTGGCACACGGCCAACACCGATCTGACGCGCATCGAGCGCGCGCAGGTCATCAGTTGCCTGCCTTCGACGCGCGGCGTCCAAGTCGTCATCAACGAATCGGACGACGACTGGGACGACGAGTTCGACGAAGAAGAAGAAGACGCGGCTGATGAATCGGGGCTCGATAATAATTAGGTCGGCTTTCGTCTTTCGGCTTCCCGTCAGATGGCTTCACACCTTCCCGAAAAAATCCTGGCGCTGGCGCGCGCCGTGCGCGACGAGGGCGGACGGGCGCTCCTGGTCGGGGGCTGCGTGCGCGATTCCCTGATGGGCGCGCAGCCGAAGGACTGGGACGTGGAGGTCTACTGGATGGAGCCTGCGCGACTGCGCACTCTCCTCGAAAAGTTCGGCCGAGTTGACGCCGTCGGAGAAGCCTTCACGGTCTACAAGGTCGGCCACGACCTGGACGTTTCGCTCCCGCGTCGCGAGCGTAAATCCGGCCGCGGCCACCGCGCATTTATCATCGAGGGCGACCCTTCGATGTCCTTGGAAGAGGCCGCGCGCCGGCGCGACTTCACCATCAACGCGATTCTGGAAGACCCGCTCTCGGGCGAAATCCTTGACCCCTATGGCGGGCGCGAAGACCTCCGGGCCAAAACCCTTCGCGCCGTCTCGCGCGAGACTTTCAGTGAAGACAGTTTGCGCGTGCTGAGAGCCGCGCAGTTCGCCGCGCGCTTCGAGTTCGAGATAGAGCCGGAGACGGTTGAGCTGTGCCGCTTGATTGATTTAACGGATTTGCCGCGCGAGCGCATCTGGGGCGAGATGGAAAAGCTCCTGCTGCGCGCCCGTCGTCCTTCAATCGGCTTTCGCTGGCTGCAAAAGCTCGGCGCGTTCGAGCAGCTCTTTCCAGAATTGAAAGCCCTGGTAGGCGTGCCCCAGGAACGCGAATGGCATCCGGAGGGAGAAGTAGATATTCATACCTGGCTCGTCGTTGATCGTGCCAGAGAGTTGATTGACGACCTGCCTTACGCCAAGCAAGTGACGGTGATGCTCGGCGCGCTGTGCCACGATTTCGGCAAGCCGGCGACGACCAAGTTTGAGGAGGGGCGCATACGCTCGCGCGGGCACGAGGAGGCCGGGGTCGCCCCGACCGAGAGTTTTCTGGACCGGCTCAACGTACACACGCTCGACGGCTATGACGTGCGCGCGCAGGTCGTGGCGCTGGTACGCGACCATCTGAAGCCGGGCGAGTTCTACAAGAAGCGCGAAGAGGTTGGCGACGGCGCTTTCCGCAGGCTCGCGCGCCGCTGCGAGCTGGAGTTGCTGTACCGAGTGGCGCGGGCGGATTCCTTGGGGCGCAACGCCGACTGGATTCCGCGCGAGCGTTGGTTCACGGCCGAAGCTCAGGAGTGGTTCATCAACCGCGCGCGAGAATTACAAGTCGAAGAGAAAGCGCCCGCCCCGCTCCTGATGGGACGCCACCTCATCGAGATGGGCCTCGCGCCCGGCCCGCGCATGGGCGAGATCACGCGCGCCGTTTACGAGATGCAGTTGGACGGGCGCGTGCGAACGCTTGATGAGGCGAAGGCGGCGGCAACTCAGGCCCTTCTCGCGGGCGAAGCCTGAGCCCCCGCCTTTTACCCTCAGACGCTTTCTAAGGTAAGATACGCGGTTACACCAACACCAGAATTTATCCCCTATTGAAGGAAGACGAACTTAAATGATTGACTTTGAACTGACCGAAGACCACAAGGCCATACGCCAGACCGTGCGCGATTTCGCGCTCGGCGAGGTCGCCCCGCGCATTAAAGAGCTTGACGAAAAGCAGCAGTTCGACCGCTCCATCCTGGACAAGATGGCCGAGCTGAACCTGCTCGGCGTCTGCATCCCGGAAGAGTACGGCGGCGCGGGCTTCGATTACATCTCGCTCGGCCTCGTCTGCGAAGAACTCGAAGCCGTGGACACTTTCATGCGCGTCGTAATGTCCGTCCACACGGGCTTGAACTCGCTCACGCTCTACACCTGGGGGACCGAGGAGCAGAAACAGAAGTACCTGATTCCGCAGGCCAAGGGAGAGAAGATTGCGACCTACGGGTTGACGGAGCCGGGCGCTGGCTCCGACGTGGTCGGCTCGCGCTCGACCGCGCGGCGCGAGGGCGACGAGTGGGTCCTCAACGGCGAGAAGATGTGGATCAGCTTGGCCGACGTGGCCGACAACTTTCTCTTCTTCTGCTGGACCGACGAGGAGAAGCGCAGGAAGCGCGACCATTCGGGCATGTCCTGCTTCATAGTCGAGCGCGGGATGAAAGGTTTCTCTTCCGGGACGATTCACGGCAAGATGGGCATACGCGCGGGCAACACCGGCTACTTCTCCTTGCAGGACGTGCGCGTTGGGCAGGAGAACATGGTCGGCGAGGAGGGCGAGGGCTTCAAGATCGCCATGTTCGCGCTGGAGCAGGGGCGCTACACAGTCGCCTCCGGCGCGACCGGCGTCATACGCGCCTCGCGCGACGCCTCTGTAGCTTACGCGCTTGAGCGCGAGACCTTCGGGACGAAGATCGCCAACCACCAGCTCGTCAAGCAGAAGATCGCCCTGATGGAGGCCGATTACCAGATTTGCCACCTGCTCTGGCTGCGCGCAGGGGCTTTGAAGAACGAAGGCAGGATGAACGCGCGCGAGACCTCGCTGGCGAAATGGCAGGCGACGATTTGCAGCGAAAAGGCCGCCTCGATGGCCATAGAGGTTCACGGCGCGAACGGTTACTCGAACGACTACCCGGTCGAGCGCTACCTGAGGAACTGCAAGGCCGCGATCATCTATGAAGGCACGCGCGACATACACACGTTGATGCAGGCGGACTGGGCGCTGGGGTTGAAGAAGGAGAAGCCCGCGCGCAAGACGCTCCCGCCGTGGCGGCAGGCTGAATCAAGTGAAGCCGTGGCGGCTGATTAAGCAGGAGAGTTCCGATGACAGGAGAGGCAAGGCTAGGTCCCGGCAGACCTGGCGTGCCTCTCCTGTTTTCGCTTTGACCTTCTTCAAGGCGAGCCGACGAGGAATACGTCCCAGGCCCAGCGCCCGGCTTTTGAGTGCCTCGCATCGTCAACTTTCGCCCGGTACCGGAAACTGTTGCCGTAGCTGTCAACCCGCTTCGATTCCTTATAATCGAGCGAGATTAATTCAATGCTGAGTTCCGGCAAGCCACGCAACTCTGCCGGCTCCGACACCCCGTTATGATTCGTGTCCTGCCACAACCTCAAAAACCGGAAGATGGCGTCGCGTGAGTCAATCCTCCCATCTAGGTTTCCGCCCTTCAGCGGCTTATCAAATTCCGCTAGCGCCAGGAACCCGTTCGGGTTGGGCGAGGGAGGCTGCAAGGTGAAGTTGCCAAACAACTCCGACCC